>NZ_JBOHCV010000546.1:0-8923 GCF_050698815.1 Streptomyces sp. | reverse complement strand
GGGTCTCCTCCTCCCACAGCGCGCGGTACTTCGCGTCGCGGGTCTTGAGCAGTACGCACGCCACCGCCGCCGACAGCAGCGACCCGATCAGCACCGCCGCCTTCACCAGGTCCATGGTTGCCGCGTCCTTGAAGGCCAGCTCCGTCACCAGCAGCGACACCGTGAAGCCGATACCCGCCAGCATCGACACACCCGCCATGTCCGACCAGGCCAGGGACGGGTCGAGGCGTGCCCTGGTGAAGCGGGCCGCGAGGTACGTACCGCCGAAGACGCCGGCGAACTTGCCCACGAACAGGCCCAGCAGGACGCCCAGCGACTCCGGCTCGCGGAGCATCTCGGCGAGCGCGGAGCCCGAGACGCCGACGCCCGCCGCGAAGAGGGCGAAGACCGGTACGGCGATGCCAGCGGACAGCGGGCGCATCCGGTGCTCGACGCGGTCGGCGGTCGAGGTCTCCTCCACCGGCTTACCGTCGCGGTCCTTGCGGGGGAGGCAGCGCAGCAGCATGCCCATGGCCACACCGGCGATGGTGGCGTGGATGCCGCTGTTGTACATCAGCGCCCAGATGACCAGGGCGAGCGGCACGTACACGTACCAGCCGCGCACGCCGAGGTTGATGTGCAGCACCCGGAAGAGGGCCAGTCCGGCGAACGCGCCCACCAGGGCCGCCCAGTTGAGGGTGGAGGTGTAGAAGACGGCGATGACGAGGATGGCGCCGAGGTCGTCGACGATGGCGAGGGTGAGGAGGAAGGCGCGGATGCCGGACGGCAGATGGGTGCCGATCACGGCGAGGACGCCTAGTGCGAAGGCGATGTCGGTGGCCATGGGCACCGCCCAGCCGTCCAGTCGGCCGCCGGCGCTGAGGTTGGTGACGGTGTAGACGAGGGCCGGTACCGCCATCCCGGCGAGAGCCGCGACGACGGGGAGGGCGGCGGCGGCGGGGCTGCGCAGCTCCCCCGCGACCAGTTCGCGCTTCAGCTCGATGCCGGCGACGAAGAAGAAGACGGTGAGGAGCCCGTCGGCCGACCAGTGCTCCACGGACAGGTCGAGCCCGAGGGCCGGGATGCCGAAGTGGAACGAGCGGACGGTCTCGTACGAGTCACTCAGCGGGGTGTTCGCCCAGACCAGCGCGAGCAGCGCCGCGGCGAGCAGCACCATGCCGCCGACCGTCTCGGTGCGCAGGGCCTCCGTCAGCAGGCGGCGTTCGCTCGCGGAGGGGCGGGCGAAGAGGGAGGTCTGCGGCCTGGCGGGAGGCGTGGGCTTCGACGGCGGCATCGGCGGGGGCTCCTGGGGTCGGGAGGCTACCTAGACGCTCGAAAGCGCCGCCGACCAGACTTCCCGGCACACCATGACTGCATCGATCTTGACGAGTTGTTTACACCGTACCTGGTGGCCGGCCTGGGCCCGCCGAAAGCCGCGCGGGTGCTCGGGGCCGTGAAGCGGTCCGGACCGGCGGCGCAACGGTTACTGGCGGTACGTCAGCGCGAGCATTGTCACTGCCCTCTGGCAATGTGTGCTTGTGCGTTCGGATGGCACCATGTGCAACGCCGGAACATGCACGGCGGGGCGCGCGCCGATGCCCTCGACGGGGGTGAGGGCATCGGCCGAAGTCCCGTGAGCACCGGTCTGCCGACCCTTTTGCCCCTTGCCGCACGCGAACAGGCCGCAGCCCGCGCTCTCGGGGGTGGGAGCGCGGGCCGCGGCTGCTGTGGGCAGGTGGCCGGTCTCAGCCGACCTGCAGCTTCTGACCCGGGTGGATCAGGTTGGCGTCGCCGCCGACGACGGACTTGTTGTCGTCGTACAGCTGCTTCCAGTCGACGTCGTGCGAGGCGGCGATGGAGCCGAGCGTGTCGCCGGACTTCACCGCGTAGTTGCCGTCACCGGACGGCTTCGGCTGGGCCGGGGCGGACTCCTGCGGCTCGTGCTCCGGCGACGCATTCGCGTCGCTGTCGCTGCCGCTGTCCGGGTTGACGTCGGCGGAGGCGCCGTCGGCGGTCAGGCCGCCCTCACCGGCGCACTCCCAGGCTCCCGGGCCCTGCATGTCGAGCAGCTTCTCCGCCGTGGCGATCTGCTGCTCCTTGCTCGCCTGGTCGGCGCGCGGCGCGTACTGGGTGCCGCCGGCCGCCTTCCAGCTGGAGTCGGAGAACTGCAGGCCCCCGTAGTGGCTGTTGCCCGTGTTGGCCTGCCAGTTGCCGCTGGACTCGCACTGGGCGACCTTGTCCCAGGTGCTGACCGAGGCGGCCTGTGCACCGGTAGCCGTGACCATGGGGATGGCGACAGCGGCACCCGCGACGCCGGTCACGACGGCGAGACGGGCGGCCTTGACCGGCCCACGGTTACGGTCCTTGCCGGAGAACAGCATGGTGAATGTTTCCTAACGGTCGAGGAGTTCACCACTGAGGATCTGTGGCGAACGGATCGAACGCTGGGACCGTAAGCACAACCCCGGGGGGCGGACCAAAACCCCCGTGAGTGATCAATTGGCCCACGGAACAGGCCAGTAGCCACCATCGCCGCAGGTCAACCGGATAGGGGTGAACCGGACAACCGGGCTTCGCCGGGGCACCCCGGAGAGAAGCGTCACATCGTGGGCGGGCGCGGCTGTGGCATGGCTCTCCTCAACCAGGCGTCAACCGCGCGCTCCGGCCCGCCGGTTGGCCCGCCTGCCCGGCGCCGTCGGCGCCGCCCCGGGCCCCCGTGCCGGGGCGACAGGCCAACCGGTGGGCCGGGGAACGCCCGCAGCCCGCAAGGTGGACAGCTCGTTCGCGCGTTCGGCGAGCCCTCTCCGGTCATGAACGCCACGTCCGAAAGTCGCCAGCGCTGTGACCTGCGCAGTTGCTTGGCTAGACAGTCCGCAGCCCGCGGAACGGACACATCCAAGGAGCGTCATGAGGAGCGGCAGGTCCGCGGTCAGCCAGGTCGGCGTGGCCGTGCAGTTCGGCCTCCTAGCGCTGGCCTGGGGGTCCAGCTTCCTGTTCATCAAGATCGGTCTGGACGGGCTGTCACCCGTGCAGGTGGTGGCGGCGCGGATGGTGTTCGGCGCACTGCTGCTGGGGCTGGTCATGCTGGTCACCCGGAGCCGGATTCCGCGGGACGGCTCCCTGTGGGGTCACCTGACCGTTGTTTCCCTGCTGCTGTGCGTCCTGCCGTTCACCTTGTTCGCGTGGGCGGAACAGGAGATCTCGTCCGGGCTGGCGAGCATCTACAACGCGACCACCCCGTTGACCACCATGGCGTTCGCGACGGTGCTGCTGAGCAGTGAGCGCCTCACCCGTGACCGGGGGACCGGACTGGGATTCGGCTTCGCCGGAGTGCTGGTGATCGTGGGGCCGTGGTCGCTCGGCTCCGGAGGTGGCGGGCTGCTGCCGCAGCTGGCCTGCCTGGCCGCCACCACCAGCTACGGCCTGGCCTTCGTCCACCTGCGCCGGTTCGTGACCGGTCGCGGCATCCCGGCTGTGACGGTGGCGTTCATCCAAGTCACCACCGGCGCTGTCATCTTGGGGCTCGCCACGTCGCTGGCCGCGGACACGCCCGTACACCTCACGTCGTCCGTGGTGCTGAGCATGGTGGCCCTCGGTGCGGTCGGCACCGGGCTTGCCTACGTCTGGAACACGAATGTCGTGGCAGCGTGGGGAGCCGCCAACGCTTCCGCGGTCACCTACCTGACCCCGGTCGTCGGCGTGGTCCTGGGCATCCTGGTCCTTCGCGAGCCACTGACCTGGAACCAGCCCGTCGGTGCCGCCCTGGTGATCGCCGGGATCCTGGCCGCGCACGGCAGGTTCCGGAGGTCCCCCTCCCGGTCGCAGCGGGTATGAACGTCCGGGCCGCGCGAAGTCCTCGCGTTCAGATCCCGGCGGCGAGTTCTTCGAACTGTGCCTTCCGTGCGGGGTAGTAGTCGCCGAAGCTCGGTGTCGCGGTGCCGTCGCGTGAGGCGACAAGCATGTCGAGGTAGTACTCCCAGCCCGGTCCGATCTCGCCGACCCCCTCCGCGCCGGTCAGGTGCTGGACGAGTTGGAGTTCCGTCCTGCCGCCCGTCTCGGACAGCCGCAGTTCCAGGTGCCAGTCGCCTGCCTCGTCGGACGTGGAGACGGCGAGGAGCCGGGGCGGCTCGCACAGGTCGATGTGCATCTCGCACCAGGGCGTCTCCTCCTCGAACGCCAGCCGGACCTTGATCGTGCGGCCGGGCGCGGCCTGCCCCTCCCAGGGGCCGAACCACCGCGCCGTGCGCTCGGGTTCGGTGACGCTCGCCCACACATCGTCGATGGGGGCTCGAAAGGTGCGCGTGAGCACGAGGTCGCTGCCTTCGGCCGTGCGCAGGAGCCGGGGGGTGGAATCGGTCGTCATGCGGTGTTCTCCGTGCGTTCGTGAGGTCGTGTCCTGCGGTGCGCGGCCCGCTCCCGGCCAGTGCGGCGGACCTCCGTCTCCAGCGCGTCCAGCCGCTGCTCCCAGCGGGCGGACTCCGGCTCCGCGAACTGGGCGAGCCACTCGCCGAGTTCGGCCATGGGCGCCGGGTCGAGTACGTAGAAGCGCTGTCGGCCCACGGGCTCGTCGCGGACCAGGCCGGCCTCCCGCAGTACGCGCAGGTGGCGGCTGATCGCGGGCCGGCTGATGGTGAAGCGGTGTGCGATCTCGCCCGGCGTGAGCCGGGTGCCGCGCAGCATGAGGAGGATGTCCCTGCGTACGGGATCCGCGATCGCGTCGGCCACGTCGTCCACAGCAAGAAGCGTAACCTATGGGTTACGGATCTACCAGTGATGCGGTGGCCGGGAACCTCCAGTGGACGACCTTCGGGGTGGGGCCGTCGCCGCGTGCTCCGCGGCCAGCGCAACCGCCAGCAGGTCGGCTTCCCTGCCGTGCCGGGCGACCAGCTGGAGGCCGACCGGTTCGCCGGCTGCGGTGAATCCTGCAGGAATGCTGATGGCGGGGTGTCCGCTGATGTTGAAGGCCCAGGTCAGGGCGACGCTCATGACGTTCCCGGGGCCTTGGTGCCCGTGGGGTGTGCTGGGAGTGGTCGGGGTGGCCACGAGGTCGACGGCGGCGAAGACGCGCTCAAGTTCTCGGCCGATGGCGGCTCTTGTCCGCGCGGCGCGCTTCCTGTCCGCCGGGTCATGGCGGCGCAGACCGCGCCAGCAGTTCACGGGGTCGGTGAGCCGTACGGGAACGTCGAGGATGTCGATGGCTCGGGCCTCGGCCAGGGTTCCCAGGGAGGTGAACGCCGTCTCGGCCACGGGCTCCTGTGTCTCGGCGTATCCCAACGTCGCCGACCAGGCCGCCCGCAGGGGCCGGGTCGGGGGACCAAGGGCGGCCGGCGTCGCAGTGACGGCGAGGGCATCCAGGTAGGCGGCGGCATCCCGCACGTTACGGGCAAGCGGTCCGGCGACGTTCAGGCCGGCCCGGTCCCGGGCGGGCACCAGGCCGTTGGTCGGCTTGAGTCCGACAACGCCGCACCAGGCCGCCGGGATGCGCACCGACCCGGCGCCGTCGCTGCCGGTGGCCAGGGGCACCATGCCGGCGGCCACGGCGGCGGCCGAACCGGCCGAGGAGCCGCCCGGGCTCCAGCACGGGTCGTAGGGGTTGAGGGTCGGGCCGCGCTCGGTGTCGCCCCAGGTCTGCCAGCGGGTTCCCGGGCCGGGTGTGGACGTCGCGCCCACCGGCACGCATCCAGCCTCCATGAGGCGGACCGTCTGCGGGGACGTCAGTCCCTCAGTGCCCTTGACCGCCAAGGGCACTCCGGCCAGCGGCAACCGCGCGCCCGCCTCGATGCGGCGGTCCACCTTCTCCGCCTGCCAGGCGGCGAACCCGGTCCAGAGCTTCGTGAACGCCCGCACCCCGGCATCGTCCCGCGTGATGCGTCGCAGCGCCGCTCCGGCCATCTGGCCCGCCGACGAACGGCCCGCGTTGACGTCGGCCGCGATCTCGCAGGCGGACATCCCGCCGGTCCTCAAAGTTGGAGTATCCAGCGCAGGACGCGGACGGGGTGGGGGCCGAGGGAGGGGGCCGCTTGTTCGATCTCGGCGGAGAGCCGGGCGCGTTCGCGGGCCGGGAGGGCGGCGCACAGCGCGGCCGAGTCGGGCGGTGACCAGCGGGTGGCGAGCGCGTGGGCGCGGGCGCGTAGGGCGGGGTCGGCGTCGTCGACGAGTGCCAGGGCGGCGCGGAGCGGAGCCAGTCCGCGGCTGTGCGCGCCCAGGAGGCGCAGGGCGGCGCGGCGGACGTGGCCGGGGTGCTCGGGTGCGAGGCGCGCGCGGAGTCCGTCGACCGGGAGCGTGCAGGCGTCCGGTTCCAGCGCCACGGCCACACGCCGTACGACCGCGGGGGACGGGTCGTCCAGCAACGGCGCCAGGCACTCCGGGTGAGCGGCGCCGAGGTTGTGCAGCGCCCCGACCGCCGCGGCGCGTACGGCGGCACGCGGGTCCGTGAGCAGCGGGGTGAGCAGAGCCGCGTCGGCTTTTCCACCGCACTCGCCCAGCCCGGCGACCACACCTCGCGTCAGTGCCCCGCCTGATGCGAGCGCCGTACGGTAGTGGCGCGCGGGTTCGCTCCCCGTCGTACGGACCGCCCACTGCGCACAGGCGCGCACCATCGCGGAGCGGTCGGTCAGCATCGCCTCGGCCTTGCCCTGCCGCCCTGTCCTGCGCAATACCGTGACGGCGATGGCGCGTACGCGTGCTGCGCGGGCGCTAAGCATCCGGTCGTGGACGTCCTCCGGCACCGGGGACGAGGCGAGCGCGGCGGTCGCGCATGTCTCCTGGACGAGCACGTCGGGGTCGCTCACGGCACCTTCCGCGAGCCGCGCCACGGTGAGCGACCCGCCCTCGACGGCCTGCCGGAAGGCCCACCGGCGTACCCGGCGCGAGGGGTGGGTGAACGCCCGCTCCTGCAGGGCCTGTTCGCCCTGCGCGAGCCGGGTCAGCAGCAACTCCTCGGCGTACCCGCCGTGCCGGCGCGCGGCCACCCGCAGCACGGTCTCCGCCGCATCGACAAGCGTCTCCGGCGCTGCCCCGGTCAGGACGGCCCGCGCGGCATCCCTGACCGGGCCGGCCCAGTCGGCGCAGCGCAGCACCACCAGCGATAGCAGCCCGTCTGGTATCTCCCCGCGCAGCGCCGCTTCCCGCACCCGTCCGTCGCCGTGGCACAACGCCTCGGACGGCACTCCGGCCTGCTCCGGCACGGTGCCGGGCTGCGGGAACCAGGAGTGAATCCGGCGTACGGCCAGGTCGTACCGCACCCAGTCGCGCGCCGGCGCACAAGGCTGCGGGAGCGGTGTCAGGCCTCGGCTTTCCGCCATCCGCTGCCTCCCGTTGGTGCGTCAGCAGAAGCCCTCACCCTGCCAGCCGCCTACGTGTCGCGCAGGTGAATTTTCCGTCCGGTGCAGCTACCGCTGCTGCCCGGCCCCGGCCCTGCCGATCGGCGGTCGTCGGTCGGCGATCGGTCAGACGCGGTCGGCCGCGATCAGGACGTACTGGAAGGATCCGTCCTTGTAGGAGTTGATGAACGCCTCTTCGATGCCGGTGACCAGGGAAGAGGTGGCGCGCAACTCCCAGTAGGGCAGGGTCGCCGCAGTCAGGTCGACGACGGCCTGCGGAACGAGACGGTTGTCGGCCATGGCGCGCAGGTACTCGCGGCGGGAGTGGATGTTGCACTCGAAGTGCGCGTTGATCTGGGAGACCCACTTCGAGGGCTGGCCGTAACGCGGGTTCCAGCAGCCGGTGATGGTCACGTAGCGCCCGCCGACCTCCAGGACGCGGGAGTGCTCGGCGAAGAGGTCGTGCAGGTCGACGTACATCGTCGACTCGTTGTTCCACGAGGCCGCGGCCTGCCCGGCGTCGAAGGGCGTGTCGAGCATGTTGCTCACGCGGGCCTGAACGCTGTCCTCGATGCGGAGTTCACGGGCGCGTCGGTTGGCGAAATCGGCCTGCTTCGCCGACAGGGTGACGCCCTCGACCTTGCAGCCGAATCGCTGGTGGGCCATCACCATCGAACCGCCCCGGCCGCACCCGGCGTCCACGAGCGTGTCGTCACGCCCGATGGGGCCGAGGTGGTCCAGGAGGAAGTCTGCCTGCGCCGACTCCAGGCGGTGGAGTTCGGCGATCAGCTTCTTCTCGCACGCGCCGTCGGCGGTGCCCTCGAGGGCGGCGTGGTCGACGTCGCCGATCCCGTAATGGTGGTGGTAAAGCCCGTCGACGTCGCCGAGGCGCAGGTTCACGGGCCTGGCCTCCTGGTCCCAGTAGCGGGCGATGTCACCCTGGTAAGGCGACGCCTGGGCGGGGATGAACGCGGTGGCGCCCTGGACGGTGGTGTGCTCGGTGCTGGTCACAGATGAATCCGTTCCTTACCAGAAGTCGGGCAGGCTGTATCGATGGGTGTTGGTCTGGTGCCAGTAGTGGTTGCCGTCGACCCAGGCGGCCACTCCCCGCAGGAAGCGCGGCACGCTCGGCACCGGGCAGGCGGCGGACAGCTCGGCGGCTGCGGACTCGAATTCGTGCATGAGGTCGGTGTGGACCTCGACTGTCTTCAGGTAGGCCTCCCGGTCGGAGACCCCCTCACGTTCTTCGATCACCACGGGCAGGTTCAGGTGCCGGCCCGGGCTCTTGAGTTCTTTGGTGTACGAGTACAGGTCGTTGACGATGGTGGTCGCGTTGCCGGCGAGCGCGATGACCCGCTGCATGGCGGGCTGGGCGTGCAGGTCCACCGGAAGTTCGTAGCCGCCGACGGTGTCGGTGATGGTCGGGCACGGACGGAAGTTGTTGAACTGGCGCATCGCCAGGTACTCCCACACCTCGGGCATGTGGTCCGTCTGGGCCCAGGCGGCCTCCGCGAGGTATCCCAGGTGCAGGCGGGCCATGTCGTGCCGGTACCGGTCGGCCTGGCCGGCGGTGGCCTCCTGGAGGAAGTACTCCATGGCGGAGCGGTAGGCGCGCCGGGGGC
>NZ_JBOHCV010000545.1:0-2181 GCF_050698815.1 Streptomyces sp. | reverse complement strand
GGGCACGCCCGAGAAGCCGACGGTGCCGCCGCGGACGCCGAACGCGAGCGGCGGGCCGGCGTGACGCCTCCCGCCCGCGTCAACGGGTGACAGAGCTGGCGGCCCGGACCACACCCCGACACCCACGCCGGTCCGGGCCGTCGTACCTCTCCCTTGCCACCTCCCCGGCCCTCACCAAGTCCGTTCAGGCTCCCGCCGGGGCGGAGAAGTCCACTGAGGAGATCGGGCCGTTGAGGAACGTTTGCCGCCGGAGTGCCCGGGCAGACCAACCCTCACGTGCTTCGGAAAGAAGGCACATCCGCGGGAGCGGGACCTGTGTGTCCGCTCGGGACCGTCGAGGTCCGACCGCCTGTGCCTGCCCCGCGGTGATTGTGAACGCAATACGCCGATGGGAAGAGGACGAAACTCAGGATGACTACCGTACGGACCCGTACGAAGCGCGCACGTCACCCGCACGATGATGCTCCTGACACCGACGCAGACTTCCGCCGGATCGTCTCCCTCCCCGACGGACCGGAGAGTGAAGAGCTCCGCCAGCAGGTCGTACGGGCCTGGATGCCGATGGCCCGGCGGCTCGCCCAGCGCTTCCGTAACCGCGGTGAAGCGCTGGAGGACCTGCAGCAGGTCGCCTCCCTCGGGCTGGTCAAGGCCGTCAGCCGGTACGACCCGGACCGTGGCAGCGCCTTCGAGAGCTTCGCGGTGCCCACCATCGTCGGCGAGATCAAGCGGCACTTCCGCGACCACATGTGGGGACTGCACGTGCCGCGCCGGGTTCAGGAGCTGCGTAACCGCGTCCGCGCCAGCCGCCGCGAACTGAGCCTCTCGACGGGTGGCCGCAGCCCTTCGGTGGCGGAGATCGCCGAGCACAGCGACATGTCGGAAGAGGACGTCCTGGTCGGCATGGAGGCGCTGGAGAGCTACAGCACCCTCTCGCTGGACGCGGAGCTGCCCGGCGCGGACGACGGGTACTCGCTGGCGGACACGCTGGGCCGCGCGGAGCCGGGTTTCGACCACGTCGTCTACCGGGAGTCGGTCAAGCCGCGGCTGCGCCGGCTGCCCGAGCGTGAGCGCCGCATCCTCTACCTCCGCTTCTTCTGCGACATGACGCAGAACAAGATCGCCGACCAGCTCGGCATCTCGCAGATGCACGTCTCGCGGATCATCAGCCGCACCTGCGAGCGCATCCATCAGGAGGTCGACGCCGACCTCGAGGAGCTTGAGGCCGAGAGCGGGGCCCGCCACCTCGCCGCCGCATAGGCGTCGGGCGGCGGCGTCGGGTGGCGGCGGCCTTGCGCTGACCGTGTCGTCGCACGTCGGCGTCAGCGCCGTCTGCGAAGGTGGACGCGTTGTGCGGGTTGTCCGATGAACGGATAGCGGCGGAGGTGGATGCGATGGCGGGCGCCGACGGGTACGGGCAGGGCCCCTCCGCCGCCACCGTGGCCGCCTGCGGGTACTGGCAGCGCCGGGGCATGCACACCCGCCCGGAGCAGGTCGCCGTCGCCGCCGGTGCTCCGCTGCTGCTGCTCGCCGTGTTCGCCGCCATGGGCGACGGCGCGGTGCTGCTGCCCCGGCCCAGCGCGCCCTGGCACGCCCCGCAGGCACGGCTGCTGGGCCGGCCGCTGCACACGGTGCCGGTGCCCGCCGAGTGCGGGGGAGTGCCCGACCCGGTCGCGCTGCGGGAGACGGTGCGCCGGGCGCGTACGGCGGGGGAGACCCCCGGGGTGCTGGTGCTGTCCGTCGCCGACGACTGCACCGGCACCGCCGCGCCCCCCGAACTGCTGCACGAGGTGTGCGAGGCCGCCGGTGACGAGGGGCTGCTGATCGTCAGCGACGAGACCTGGCGGGACACCTCGCACGCGCCGCACGACACGGTGATCGTCAGCCCCGCCGAGATGCTCTACGGGGGCCGGGACACCGATGCGGTGGTCGTCCTCGCCGGGCTGGGCGAAGCACTGCTCGCGCAGGGGCGGCCGCACGGGGAGCCGCCCGGTCAACATCCGCCCCCGCAGGCCGGGATCGCCCGTTTCCCCGACAGCGGACGAGGCCGTGGACTGGCCGAGGCGGTGGACGCGGTGCTGACCGCGCTGCGCACCGAGCTGCCCGGGCCGGCCGACGCCGCCGTCGCCGAAGCTCTCGCCGAGCCGGAGGAGGCGCGGGTCCGGCGCACCGCCGCGGCCCGCG
>NZ_JBOHCV010000544.1:0-3419 GCF_050698815.1 Streptomyces sp. | reverse complement strand
CTGGTGCACCGCACCAGCCGCAGCGGCCAGCGGGTCGCCGCGGCGGCCGACCACGTCGTCGACGGCCCGGACTCCACCCGCACGTCGAGCGAGAGCGGCGAGAACGTCAGCCGCCTCACCGTCACGTCGGTGCTGAAGCCCGGTGAGTCGCTGCGGCTGGAGAAGACGGTCTCCTACGGATGGTCGAGCGTCCGCTCGCTGCCCGCCGTACGCGACCAGGTGGACGCGGCGCTGGCCGCCGCGCGCAGCACCGGCTGGGACGGTCTGGTCGACCAGCAGCGCACGTACCTGGACGACTTCTGGGCGCGCTCGGACGTGGAGGTGGACGGCGACGCGGAGATCCAGCAGGCCGTCCGCTTCGCCCTCTTCCACGTCCTGCAGGCCGGTGCCCGCGCCGAGCAGCGCGCGATCCCGGCGAAGGGTCTTACCGGTTCCGGTTACGACGGGCACTCCTTCTGGGACACCGAGACGTTCGTGCTGGCGCTGCTCACCTACACCTCACCGCAATCGGTCGCCGAGGCGCTGCGCTGGCGCTACGACACGCTGCCCGCCGCCCGGGACCGCGCGAAGCAACTGGGCCTGCGGGGCGCGGCGTTCCCGTGGCGGACGATCGACGGATCGGAGTGCTCGGCGTACTGGCCGGCCGGCACCGCCGCCTTCCATGTGAACGCCGACATCGCCGACGCGGTGGTGCGCTACGTGGCCGCCACCGGCGACAGCCGCTTCGAGCGGGAGACGGGGATGCCGATCCTGGTGGAGACGGCCCGGCTGTGGCACTCGCTCGGCCACCACGACCACCAGGGCGCCTTCCACTTCGACGGGGTCACCGGCCCCGACGAGTACAGCGCCATCGCGGACGACAACGTCTACACGAACCTGATGGCGCGGGCGAACCTGCGGAACGCGGCGGACGCCGCCGAGCGGCACCCGGAAGAAGCCACCGCCTTCGGCGTCGACGACGAGGAGGCGGCCGCCTGGCGGGACGCGGCGGACGCCGTCGCGCTGCCGTACGACGAAGACCTCGGCGTGCACGAGCAGTCGGCCGGCTTCACCGGCCACAAGCTGTGGGACTTCGCCAACACCCGGCCGGACCAGTACCCGTTGATGCTGCACTTCCCCTACTTCGACCTGTACCGCAAGCAGGTGGTCAAGCAGGCCGACTTGGTACTGGCCATGTACCGGCACGGGGAGGCCTTCGACGAAGAGCAGAAGGCACGTAACTTCGACTACTACGAGCAGCTGACCGTACGGGACTCCTCGCTCTCCGCGTGCTGGCAGTCGGTCATGGCCGCCGAAGTCGGCCATCTGCGGCTCGCCTACGACTACTTGGGCGAGGCGGCCCTGATGGACCTGGCCGACCTGGAGAACAACACCCGCGACGGTCTGCACATCGCCTCGCTCGCCGGCACCTGGATCGCGCTGGTGGCGGGATTCGGCGGCATGCGGCACCACAACGGCACCCTGGAGTTCGCGCCCAAGCTGCCGGAACGGCTCAGCAGGCTCGCCTTCACGGTGCAGGTGCTGGGGCGGCGGCTGCGGGTCGAGATCCGCGGCTCCGTCGCCACCTACACCCTGGTCGAGGGGTCACCGATGGAAATCTGCCACTACGGCGAACACTTCACCGTGGACTGTGAGGAGCCCCGCACCCGCAAGGTCCGGCGCCCGCCCCGCCGCCCCGAGCCGAAACAGCCCCCGGGCCGCCGCCCGGCCAGCCGTCACTAGGGCCAGGGAAGCAGCCGCTGCCGGCCACCGCAGCAGAGTTGGCAGCAGTTGGCAGCTGTTCTGAAAACCGGGGGGTGGGTGGCCGTGCCGTGCCGTGCGCCGAACATGCTCTCCGCCAGAGGCGGCCAGATCTCGTCGGTCGTTCCGACAAACATGGCACAGAGCAAGAACACCACATCGAGGTAACTCCCACGGCCTCAGGGGCGAGCCGGGCGCGACGGCCGTTAGTGTTCCCCGAGATCTGGACGGATTCCCAGCGATTCACCCCTCTTTTCGCCTTTCGTCGGTTGGCGCCGCCGTACGCCCCTCACACCCTCGCGAAGGAGAGCTCGCCCGATGACCACTGAGACCAGCCCGGAACCGCAGCTGGACCCGCCTCCACAGTCCAGCCTGAGCACCGCAGCCGCCCGCAACCTCGCCACCACGACCAAGACCGCCCCGCAGATGCAGGGGATCACCTCTCGGTGGCTGCTGCGGGCGCTCCCCTGGGTCGAGGTCAAGGGCGGCACCTACCGGGTGAACCGTCGGCTGAGCTACACCGTCGGCGACGGGTGCATCGAGTTCATCCAGGACGGTACCGAGGTCAGGGTGATCCCCCGTGAGCTCGGCGAACTGGCCCTGCTGCGCGGCTTCGAGGACGTCGAGGTACTGACCGCGCTCGCCGGCCGCTGCGTGCAGCGCGACTTCCGCGCGGGCGACGTGCTGGTCGAGCGCGGTACCCCGGCCGAGCAGATCCACCTGATCGCCCACGGCCGGATCCACCAGACCTCCGTCGGCAAGTACGACGACGAGGTCCGCGTCGCCGTGCTCGCCGACGGTGACCGGTTCGGTGAGAGCGCCCTTCTGGACGACGACGGCAGCTGGGACTGCACGGCCACGGCCGAGACCTCCGGCACCCTGCTCACCCTGTCCCGTGCCGACTTCGCCGCGGTGCTGGCCACGGCGCCGAACCTCCAGGCGCACGTCGAACGGTTCAGCTCAATTCCCCAGCAGCGGCAGAACCGGCACGGCGAGGCCGACATCGCGATGTCGGCCGGTCACCACGGGGAAATCGGGCTGCCTGGCACCTTCGTCGACTACGAACTCAACCCGCGCGAGTACGAACTCTCCGTCGCACAGACCGTTCTGCGGGTCCACACGAGGGTCGCCGACCTCTACAACGAGCCGATGAACCAGACCGAGGAGCAACTCCGGCTCACCATCGAGGCGCTGCGCGAGCGCCAGGAGCACGAGCTGATCAACAACCGGGAGTTCGGTCTGCTCCACAACGCCGCCTTCAAGCAGCGGATTCAGACCCATTCCGGCCCGCCCACCCCGGACGACCTCGACGAGCTGCTCTGCCGCCGCCGCGGCACCAAGCTCTTCCTCGCCCACCCGAAGACGATCGCCGCGATCGGGCGCGAGTTGAACGCCTTCGGGCTCTACCCGACCCATGTCGACCTGGGCGGACAGCAGGTCCCGGCGTGGCGAGGCGTCCCGATCCTGCCCTGCAACAAGATCCCCATCAGCAAGGACAGCACCAGCTCGATCCTCGCCATGCGCACCGGCGAGGACAACCAGGGCGTCGTCGGCCTGCACCAGACCGGCCTGCCGGAGGAGTACGAGCCGGGCCTGTCGGTGCGCTTCATGGGCATCAGCGAGCAGGCGATCATCTCGTACCTGGTCAGCACCTACTACTCCGCCGCCGTCCTGGTGCC
>NZ_JBOHCV010000543.1:0-6541 GCF_050698815.1 Streptomyces sp. | reverse complement strand
TGACGCGCCGCGAAGGCGTACGCCTTGTACTGCCAGCCGGTGACACTGACCGGCTTGCCCCGGTGGAGGTCGCGCAGTGCCTGACGTACGACGGCGTCGACGTCGAGCCACGCCCAGTCGGGCAGGCCGAAGCCGGCGTTGTTGACGAGGACGTCGACGGGGGAGACGGAAGCGTACGCGCTGGCGGCGAGGCGGGCCTCGACCCGTGCGCAGCCGTCCGGCTCGAGGAGATCGGCGACGAGCACCTCCGCTTCGAGCCGTAACGGGAGCGCAGCTCGTCGGCTGTGGCCTTGAGACGGGTCTCGTCGCGGGCGACGAGAACGAGATCGGCTCCGCGGGCCGCGAGCCGACGGGCGAAGCAGGCTCCGAGGCCGGAACTGGCTCCAGTGATCAATACCGTGGTCATGGAACCATCCTTCCTGCCTCGTTGTGCGGTGGCGAACCCTCGCCTCATCGCGGGCATGGACGGCTCGTCCAGTGCCCGTGAACAGCTGTGGCATTGCATCGGCCTCACGGACGGCCTGTTGGGCAACGTGACTTCGCGCCACCTGTCCGGACGCGCGCGCCTCCTACGGGCGCGGCTGCTGTCGCGATGGTGGGGCCTTTCAACGGCTTCGGGTCAGTCGCCGTCTTCGCAGTCGTTGTGGCCGGCGGTGACGCCGCCCTTCGTGGTGCCACCCTTGCTTCCTCCGCTGGTGGTGCCTCCGCGGCCGCCGCTCGAGCCACCTACGGACTTGTTGAATGCGGCGAGCTGGGCGTCGTCGTTGCCAGGCATGTTCTGGGTGGGGGCGCCCTTGTCGCGCTTCTTGCAGTCCTTCTCGTCGGGGCCGCATCCGGTGGCGATGGTCAGGACTGCGGTGACGGCGATCGTGGTGGCGAGTGTGACAGCTCGGGGACCACGGCTGTTGGGAAGGTTCACAGTTCCTCCTGGCGGTTTGAACTACTCGCGTACTCAGTGAAGTGCGTTGCGTGCGCTGCCGTTTGCCTTTTCGAGGCTTCGAAGTAAGGATCCTCCCGACCTCGATGACTGACCAAGACGAGCCGGGCCTGAACGCAACGTCACCTTCGGGTTCGTGGAGCAGGGCCCCAGCCTGATCGGGCAGGCGCGGGGGTACGAGCAGTCCGCCGCCTGGCTGGTCTGGCCCTACGTGCCGGCCGGCGCCTGGGCGTGATCGACTCCGAGATTCTCCACCGCTCTTCTCTCCTGGCGGTCTACGGCGACTCCTGCAACGGCCAGACCTCGACCACTCCCTGTGCAACTGCGCATGGCGTCTTCGACACGAGTTGGACGGCCTCCTCGATGGTTGCGGCTTCGATGATCCCGAACCCGGCAACCGGGAGATCCGAGGTCATGAAGGAGCCGCTCTCCACGGTCATGCCGGCACCGTCGTGGTTGCGCACCTGTACAGGCGAGCCGGCGATGCCCGCAACGGCCCCGGCCTCAAGCAGGTGGGAGTCATGTGCATGTGCTTCATTCCGTACCGCCGCGTCGGTACGGTCGTAGCCGCCTTGGTCTCCATACCCAATGGTCACGAATTTCGCCATAGCAGGATCATTCCCCTCGTTCATGCGGTGTGCTCACCGGTGTTGACCCTCGACCGAGCCCAGATTCACCGCTACGTCTGGTGGTCATACACCCCTCACGTCCTGACCTGCGCAAGGAGTCCCGCATCTACGTCTGTTCGGCAGGATGGACGGCAGGTAATCTCCGTGGAAAACCCCGCTCGCGGTCATCCTCACCGGCGGCTACCGCGGAAAGGTCCGCTGAAGGGCGCGGTCGGCGCTACGGCTTGACCGAGCGGTAGTAGCGGCGGGCGCCGGTGTGCAGCGGGAGGGGCGAGGTGTAGATCGCTGTGCGCAGGTCGACCTTCTGGGCCGCGTGGACCTCGCGGCCGATCTCGTCGCGGTTGTTGACCACCCCGCGCGTCATGCCCTCGGTCAGGGCCGCGTCCGTACGGTCGGTGGTGACCAGCAGGTTCGCCACGGCGACCGTCTTGACGGACTCGCCCTGCTGGACGGCCGGGTAGGCGTCCGGCGGCATCACCGCGGCGCGGTAGTAGCGCGTCTCGGGCTGCTGGGCGTGGAGCTTCGGTACGAGGTCGCCGAGCTGGACGAGCTGGATGTTGGTCTTCGCCGCCAGGCTCTCGATCGCGCCGGTCGGCAGGCCGCCCGACCAGAAGAACGCGTCCAGCTTGCCCTTCGCCAGCATCCCCGGCATCCGGTCGATGCCCGCACGCACCGGACGCACGTCGTGGTCGACGTCCAGGCCGGCGGCCCGCAGCAGGCGGCCGGCGATCAGGTTCACGCCCGACCGCTCCTGGCCCACACCGACCCGCAGACCCTTGAGGTCCTTCGCGCTGCGCACGCCGGAGCCCGCCGGGACGACCAGCTGCATGTAGTCGTCGTACAGGCGGGCGCACGCGCGCAGCCGCTTGGCCTCCGGTTCCTTGGTGTCGCGGTACGCGGCCACCGCGTCCGCCGCCGCGATGGTGAAAGACGCCTTGCCGGTGGAGACCATCTCGAGGTTTTGCACCGAGCCCTGGCTGGAGCGCAGCCGGAGGTTGACGTCCGGCAGTTCGCGGGGGAGCCGCTCCTTGAGGAGGGTGCCGTAGCGGGCGTAGACGCCGGTGGGCACGCCGGTGGCGAAGGTGACCGTGCCGCTGGGGGACGGGCCGCCGCCGGGCAGCAGCCACCACAGCAGCAGTGCGAGTACGGCGATCAGGGCTGCGGCGGACCGAAGCAGCGTCCGCCGGCCCGGGCGGAGGCCTCCCGGTCCGGTTGGGATGCGGCGGAAGCTGACCATGGGCGCGATCGTGCCATTCGCGGGCACGGGAAGCGAGGGGCGATCGACGCTGCCCTCCTTCCGGCCGAGGGCCGCGCCCGCGCCTGCGGAGCTGTGGCGGGATCCACCCGGATCGATACGGCGCAGATCACATGCCGTCCGGTACGGTGACCAGCACCCCGGACTCCAGGAGTGAGGCCCGACAGAGCCGTCGGTCTTCGCCCGAACGAGGCGTTCCCGCCCTCCGAACGAGGGAAGCTCCAGCGCCGATCGATCCAGCGAGCTCATCGACACCGTCCACGAGGCTGCCGGACCGCTCTGATGAGCCGCGGTGACATCGCCGGTCCCTAGGCTGCCCGTCCGCGATACGACCAGGGAGTTTGATGTTCGGCAAGGTATTGGTCGCCAACCGTGGTGAGATCGCGATCCGCGCGTTCCGTGCGGCGTTCGAGCTCGGTATCTCCACGGTGGCCGTGTTCCCGTACGAGGACCGCAACTCACTGCACCGGGCCAAGGCGGACGAGTCGTACCGGATCGGTGAACCCGGTCATCCCGTCCGGGCGTACCTGTCGGTCGACGAGGTGATCAAGGCGGCGCGCAAGGCGGACGCCGACGCGGTCTACCCGGGCTACGGCTTCATGTCGGAGAACCCGGACCTCGCCGCGGCCTGTGCGGAGGCGGGGATCACTTTCGTCGGGCCACCCTCGTCGGTGCTGAACCTGACGGGGAACAAGTCCCGCGCGGTCGCGGCGGCGCGGGAGGCCGGCGTCCCGGTACTGAAGTCGTCGCAGCCGTCCACGGACGTGGACGAACTGCTCGCGGCCGCCGAGGACGTCGAATTCCCGGTGTTCGTCAAGGCGGTGGCCGGTGGTGGCGGGCGGGGCATGCGCCGTGTGGCCGAGCCCGGCGAACTGCGGGAGGCGATCGACGCCGCGATGCGCGAGGCGCAGTCCGCGTTCGGCGACGCGACCGTCTTCCTGGAGCAGGCGGTGGTGAACCCGCGCCACATCGAAGTGCAGATTCTCGCCGACGCCGAGGGCAACGTCGTGCACCTGTACGAGCGGGACTGCTCGGTGCAGCGGCGCCACCAGAAGGTCGTCGAGATCGCGCCCGCACCGAACCTGGACCCGGACCTGCGCGAGCGGATCTGCGCCGACGCCGTCGCGTTCGGCCGCCACATCGGCTATGTGAACGCGGGCACCGTGGAGTTCCTGGTCGACGAGCGCGGCAACCACGTCTTCATCGAGATGAATCCGCGTATCCAGGTGGAGCACACGGTGACCGAACAGGTCACCGGCCGGGACCTGGTGATCGCCCAGCTGCGCATCGCCGCCGGCATGACCCTTCCCGAACTGAACCTGACCCAGGACGACATCGTCCTGTCCGGCGCCGCCCTGCAGTGCCGCATCACCACCGAGGACCCCGCGAACGGCTTCCGGCCCGACGTGGGCACCATCTCCGCCTACCGCTCACCCGGCGGCCCCGGTGTCCGGCTCGACGGCGGCACGGTGCACACCGGCGCCGAGGTGTCCGCGTACTTCGACTCGATGCTGGTCAAACTCACCTGCCACGGGCACGACTTCGACAATGCCGCGCGCCGCGCGCGCCGCGCGATCGCCGAGTTCCGCATCCGTGGAGTGTCCACCAACCTCCCCTTCCTCGGCGCGGTGCTGGACCACCCCGAATTCCAGGCAGGCCGCGTCACCACCAGCTTCATCGACCAGCATCCCCAGCTGATCCACGCCCGCCCGTCGGCCGACCGGGGCAGCCGGATCCTCAACTACCTCGCCGAGACGACGGTCAACCGGCCCCACGGCCCCCGGCCGGTCGTCATAGACCCCGTCGAGAAGCTGCCGTCCGCGCCCCTGGGCGAATCACCGCCCGACGGCTCCCGGCAGCGCCTCGCCGCTCTGGGGCCGGACGCCTTCGCCGCCGAACTCCGCCGACAGTCCGCCGTCGCCGTCACGGACACCACCTTCCGTGACGCGCACCAGTCCCTGCTCGCGACCCGGGTGCGTACACGGGACCTGCTGGCCGTCGCGCCGCACGTCGCCCACACGGTGCCGCAGTTGCTGAGCCTGGAGTGCTGGGGCGGCGCGACGTACGACGTGGCGCTGCGGTTCCTGGCCGAAGACCCCTGGGAACGGCTCGCGGCCATCCGGGAAGCGGTGCCCAACGTCTGCACGCAGATGCTGCTGCGCGGACGCAACACCGTCGGCTACACGCCGTACCCGACCGAGGTCACGAAAGCCTTCGTCGCCGAGGCGGCGGCGACCGGGATCGACATCTTCCGGATCTTCGACGCCCTCAACGACGTCTCCCAGATGCGCCCGGCGATCGACGCGGTGCGGGAGACCGGCACGGCACTGGCCGAGGTCGCGCTGTGCTACACGGCGGACCTGTCGGACCCCGCCGAGACGCTCTACACGCTGGACTACTACCTGCGTCTGGCCGAGCAGATGACCGAGGCCGGCGCGCAGGTACTGGCGATCAAGGACATGGCCGGACTGCTGCGCCCGCCTGCCGCCCGCACGCTCGTGACCGCGCTGCGCGAGCGGTTCGACCTCCCGGTGCACCTGCACACCCACGACACGGCGGGCGGGCAGCTCGCGACGCTGATCGCCGCCATCGACGCCGGGGTCGACGCCGTCGACGCCGCCGTCGCCTCCATGGCGGGCACCACCAGCCAGCCGTCGCTTTCCGCGCTGGTCGCTGCCACCGACCACACGGAGCGGGCGACGGGGCTGTCGCTCCAGGCCGTCGGGGATCTGGAGCCGTACTGGGAGGCGACACGGAAGGTCTACGCGCCGTTCGAATCCGCGCTGGCCTCGCCCACCGGGCGGATCTACCACCACGAGATCCCCGGCGGGCAGCTGTCGAACCTGCGCCAGCAGGCCATCGCGCTCGGCCTGGGGGACCGCTTCGAGCTGATCGAGGACTGCTACGCGGCGGCGGACCGGATGCTGGGCCGGCTGGTGAAGGTGACACCGTCGTCGAAGGTGGTGGGAGACCTGGCGCTGCATCTGGTCGGAGCCGGAGTCGAGGCGGCGGACTTCGAGTCCGATCCGGGCAAGTTCGACGTGCCTGACTCGGTGATCGCGTTCCTGCGCGGCGAGCTGGGCGACCCTCCCGGTGGGTGGCCCGAGCCGTTCCGCACCCGGGCGCTGCAGGGCCGCCTGCCGCGGGCGGAGATCTCCGCGCTGTCCGCCGAGGACGAGCGCGGTCTGGCCGACGAGCCCCGGGCGACGTTGAACCGGCTGCTGTTCCCGGGCCCGACCAAGGAGTTCGAAGCCCACCGCGAGGCGTACGGCGACACCTCCGTACTGCCCACCAAGGACTTCCTCTACGGCCTTGAACCGGAGACGGAGCACACGGTCACCCTCGGGCCCGGCGTCACGCTGCTGATCGAGCTGGAGGCCATCTCCGAGGCCGACGAGCGGGGCTTCCGTTCGGTGCTGACCACACTCAACGGGCAGTTGCGGCCGGTGTCGGTACGCGACGAGTCCATCGCCACGGACGTCAAGGCGGCGGAGAAGGCGGAGCGGGGCGACGACCGCCACGTCGCCGCTCCGTTCGCCGGGGTGGTCACGCTGCAGGTGGCCGAGGGCGCCTCGGTGTCCGCGGGCCAGACGGTGGCCACCATCGAGGCGATGAAGATGGAGGCGTCCATCACGGCCCAGCGCGCCGGCACGGTCGGCCGGCTCGCGATCGGCGAGGTCCAGCAGGTCGAGGCCGGCGACCTGCTCATCGAGATCAGCT
>NZ_JBOHCV010000542.1:0-4260 GCF_050698815.1 Streptomyces sp. | reverse complement strand
CACGATCAACCGGAAAACCAGAAACCGCATCCACCCCACCCACCACCAAATCCCACAACCCACCCGGAGACACCACACCCCCCGGAAAACGACACCCCATACCCACCACCGCCACCGGCTCATGGGTACGTTCTTCGACGTCGTGGAGTCGCTGCTCGGCCTGGTGGAGTTCGACCGTCACGCGCTTAAGATATTCGGCCAGCTTCGCTTCGTTGGTCATGGATGTCCCCCTGGTTGTCCGAACCCGTCCGACGCTGTCGGCCGAGACGGTTGTCGATGAGTTCGAAGATCTCGTCGGGCGTCGCCGACTGAATCGCCTCCATGAGATCCCCGCTGGGCTGCTCCAGTTTCCGCAGCAGGACGTGGAGGCGTTCGGCGATCGCGTCGCGGGTGCCGGCATCGGCCGGATCGAACGAGCCGATAGCGGCTTCCAACGAGTCGAGCCGCGCCAGCGGGGAGGCGTCCTCGGCAGGATCCGGACCCGGAGCCAGCAGCTCGCGCACATGCGCCGCGAGAGCGGCGGCCGTCGGGTGGTTGAAGACCACAGTGGCGGGCAGCCGCAGGCCGGTCGCCGTGCTGAGCCTGTTGCGCAGTTCGACAGCCGTCAGGGAGTCGAAACCCAGCTCCTTGAAGGCACGGCCGGCCTCGACGGCCCGACGGGCACCGCCCAGGACGGCGGCCGCGTGGCTGCTGACCAGTTCGAGCAGCAGGGCGTTCTGCTCGGATGCGGTCAGAGCCGACAACCGCAGCTCCCACGAGTCCGCTCCGGCCGCGGCGCCGGCCGCCCTGCGCCGTGACGGCGCGCGGACAAGACCGCGCAGCACCGCGGGCAGCGGGCCGCCCCGCGCGAGATCGCGCAGGGACCCGGTGACGATCCTGGCCGGCACCAGGGCCGGCAGCCCTCCGGCCAGAGCGGCGTCGAAGTGGGAGAGTGCCTCGTCGGTCTGCAGGGCACCGACGCAGGTGCGGGCCATGCGCGCCACATCCGCCTGGGAGAGATGGCCGGTCATCCCGGTGGACTGGGCCCAGTAGCCCCAGGCCAGGCTGGTCGCGGGCTGTCCGTGCGCGTGGCGGTGCGCGGCCAGACCGTCGAGAAAGGCGTTGGCTGCCGCATAATTCGCCTGGCCCGGTGTGCCGATGACGCCGGTGACGGACGAGAACAGGACGAACGCGGCGAGGTCCAGCCCAGAGGTCTGCTGGTGCAGGTTCCACGCGGCGTCCGCCTTGGGGCGGAGCACCCGGTGGATCCGGTCCGGGGTGAGCGCGTGCAGGGTGGCGTCGGCGAGGACGCCGGCCGCGTGAACCACCGCGGTGAGCGGGTGGTCGGCGTCCACGGTGCTCAGGGCCGCCCGCAGCGCCTCCGGATCCGCGACGTCGCAGGCGGCCACGGTCACCTCGGCGCCCTCGGCGGCGAGTTCGGCGCGGATCTCGTCGGCACCCTCGGCGTCCGGGCCTTTGCGGCTGGTCAGGAGAAGATGCCGGATGCCGTGCGAGGTCACCAGGTGGCGGGCGACAAGCCGGCCGAGAGTGCCCGTGCCGCCCGTGACGAGCACCGTACCGCCCGGGTCGAGCGCCCGGGCCGGCACCTGTGGGCCGGGGATCGTCCTTGTCAGCCGCGGTATGTGCAACCTGCCTGCGCGCAGGGCCAGTTGCGGCTCACCGGCGGCCAGTGCGCCGGGCAACGCCCGCACCGATTCCGCTGTGTCGTCGATGTCGATCAGCATGACGCGGTCCGGGTGTTCGGCCTGGGCGCTGCGGACCAGTCCCCACACGGCGGCGCCGGCCAGCCCGGTCACGTCGTCGCCGGCCCGGACGGCGACGGCGCCCCGCGTGAGCACGACGAGTCGTGCGTCGTCGGTGCCCTCACCGGTGAGCCGCTCAGTCAGCAGCTCGAGCGCGGCCTCGGTCGCCCGGTGGGCGTGGTCCGCGGGGCTGTCGGGGGCGGACACGGACGCCGAGTCGGCAGGAGCGGCCAGTAAGACGCCGGGCGCGGGGGCGCCGAGTGCGCGGGAAAAGACCGCCGCCGTGTCGGCACAGGCCCTTACCCTCACCCCGGCGCGGGCGAGCTCGCTCTCGAGGGACGCCGTCCCGTCCCCGAGGAGAGCCCAGACACCGGGAGTGCCTCCCTGCGGGCAGGGCACCTCCGGCCAGTCGAGGTGGAAAAGGCTCCCGCCGTACGGCTCTTGCGGCCGCGCCGTCACGTCATCGGAGGGGTCCGCCAGGGTGAGGGTCTCGGCGGCCGCGACCGGTTGTCCGGCCGGGTCGGCCAGTGCCAGCCGGTACCGGTCCGCGTCGAGCGCGGTGAGACGCACACGTACGGAGGTGGCCTGCGTGGCGTAGAGGCGCAGGCCGGCCCAGGACACCACCCGCCGTGCGGCGGCGCCGTCCGGGTGGAGAGCGGCGGCCAGCGTGCGCGAAGCCGCGTCCAGCAGCTCGGGGTGGATTCCGAAGCCGTCGATGTCGGCGGGGAGTTCCTCCTTGAGCGCCACCTCCGCGTACAGGTCGGCGCCGAGCCGCCACAGCGCCTGCACACCGCGGAACGGGTCCTGCGGGCCGGCGCCGTCGTCCTCGGGGTCCGGCGCGAGATCGGCGAGATCGGCGAGATCGACGGACACAGCCCCGGGCGGGGGCCAGGCGCCGTCGGTAACGGACACGGCGGCGGCACCCTCGGTCCCGGGCAGAACGGCGGCCTCGGCGTGCCGGGTCCAGTCACCGTCCTCGCCCTCGGGACGGGAGTGCACCAGAATCTCGCGCCGCCCGGACGCGTCCGCCGCCCGTACGGTGACCTGGAGCTGACACGCGTGCTCGGAGGAGAGGCCGAGCGGAGCGAGCACCGTCAGTTCGTCCACCCAGGGGCACTCCACCTGCTCGCCCGCGTGCAGGACGAGTTCGGCGAGCACGGCTCCGGACAGGGATGCGCCCTGCGCGGGCGCACCGGCGGGCAGGCGCCCGGTGAACACCATCTCCCGGCTGTCCGCCAGTGGGACCGCCGCGCCCAGCAGCGCGTGTTCCGCCGCCAGCAGGCCGGCCGAGGCCACGTCTGCGGTACCGGAGACGCTGTCCAGCCAGTGCCTCTCCCGCTGGAAGGCGTACGTGGGCAGTTCGACCGTCCGGGCCCCGGGGTCCGCCGGTACGGCGGACCAGTCGGCGGTCGTGCCGTGCGCGTGGATCTGGGCGGCCGAGGTGAGAAAACGGCGCCAGCCACCGTCGTCCCGGCGCAGCGTGCCCGTGACCAGAGCGTCCGCGGCGGATCCCTCCGCGCCGCTCACCGTGTCCTGGACCGCCATGGCCAGCACCGGGTGCGGGCTGACCTCGACGAAGGTGCGGTGCCCGTCCGCCAGGAGCGTCCGGGTCGCACGCTCGAACTGAACGGTCTGACGGAGGTTGCGGAACCAGTACGCGGCGTCCAAGGTCGCGGTGTCCAGCGGCTCACCGGTCACCGTCGAGTAGAACGGAAGCTCGGAGCTGCGGGGGGTGATCCCGGACAGCAGCTCCATCAGGTGATCGCGGAGTACGTCCACGTGCGGGGAGTGGGACGCGTAATCGACGGCGATCCTGCGGGCGTCCACCCCCTCCTTCGCGCACTCGGCGAGCAGCTCTTCCAGAGCCTCGGCATCGGCGGAGACAGTGGTCGACGAGGGGCCATTGACCGTGGCGATGTGCACGCGACCGCCAAAGCGTGCCAGCCGGGGCTCGATCTCGTGGGCGGGCAGGGCAACCGACGCCATTCCGCCGTTGCCGGCGAGCGCCACGATGGCCCGTGAACGCAGGGCCACCACGCGGGCCGCGTCGTCCAGGCTGAGCGCGCCGGCCACCTGGGCCGCGGCGATCTCGCCCTGCGAGTGCCCGACGACCGCGTCCGGCACGATGCCCAGGGAGCGCCAGAGCTCCGCCAGCGACACCATCACGGCGAACAGCACGGGCTGGACCACGTCGACCCGGTCCAGGGCCGGCGCGGCCGGCGCACCGCGCACCACGTCCAGCAGCGACCAGTCGGTGTGCGGCGCGAGTGCGTCCGCGCACTCCGCGAGCCGTTTCGCGAACACCTCCGAGGAGTCGAGGAGTTCACGGGCCATACCGGCCCATTGCGACCCCTGCCCGGGGAAGACGAAGACAGTGCCCCCCGCTTCGTCCGCCGTCCCGGTGACCACGTGGGCGGCGGGCTCTCCGGCGGCGAGTGCTTCGAGTCCGGTGAGGAGTTCGGCGCGGTCCTCCCCCACCCCGGTGGCCCGGTGATCGAACAACGCACGCGTCGTGGCC
>NZ_JBOHCV010000541.1:0-3136 GCF_050698815.1 Streptomyces sp. | reverse complement strand
CGCATGACCCGCGTCGCCGCCGTGGACTGCGGCACCAACTCGATCCGCCTGCTGGTGGCCGACGCCGATCCCAGCACCGGTGAACTGACGAGCCTGGACCGGCGGATGGAGATCGTCCGGCTCGGCCAGGGCGTGGACCGTACCGGGCGTCTCGCGCCGGAGGCGCTGGAGCGCACCTTCACCGCGTGCCGTACGTACGCGCGGGTCATCGAGGAGCACGGCGCGCGACACCTGCGCTTCGTCGCCACCTCCGCCTCGCGGGACGCCGAGAACCGCGACGAGTTCGTGCGGGGCGTCGTGGACATCCTGGGCGTGCGGCCGGAGGTGATCACCGGCGACCAGGAGGCGGAGTTCTCCTTCACCGGTGCGACGAAGGAGCTGGCGGGCCGGCAGGACCTGGACCGGCCGTATCTCGTGGTGGACATCGGCGGCGGCTCCACCGAGTTCGTGGTGGGCGACGAACATGTACGGGCCGCGCGCTCGGTCGACATCGGCTGCGTACGGCTCACCGAGCGGCACCAGCTCTCCGACCCGGTCACGCCGGACCAGGTGCGCGCGATGCGGGCGGACATCGCCCACGCGCTCGACCAGGCGGAGCAGGCGGTGCCGCTGGCCGAGGCCCGCACCCTCGTCGGCCTCGCCGGAACGGTCACCACCGTCGCCGGCATCGCCCTCGGTCTGGACTCCTACGACTCCGCCGCGATCCACCACTCCCGTCTCACCGCCGGGCAGGTCGGCGAGATCGCGGAGCGGCTGCTGTCCGCCACGCACGACGAGCGGGCCGCGATCCCGGTGATGCACCCCGGCCGGGTGGACGTGATCGGGGCGGGCGCGCTCATACTGCTGTCGGTCATGGAGCGGACCGGCACGCCGGAGGTCGTCGTCAGCGAGCACGACATCCTCGACGGCATCGCGTATCAGGTGGCACAGCAGGCCGAGGACGGCTGACCGCCGGGTGGCCGACGGCGTTGCCCAGAGCCTCACTTGAGCACCGCGGGACTCGCTTGATAGACATGATCGACGCCCCGCGAGACCCTGCCGAAGACCCTCGCGAGAAACTTCGTGAATTACTTCACATGGAAAAGTGCCTCGTCGGACGCAGATCACACCGCTGGTGGTGGGATCTGTGAGCCCGCGGCGGCCACCGTTGGCGGAACGCAGGCTTCCGGCCCCGTGACGGCCCGGTGACGGTTGTGTGGCCACGGCTGCGGGCCTTTGGTGGCCGTCGTGATACGCGCAGCTCAGGGCGGCATTCAAGGCCTGGCACGGCCTGCCGGTGCCGCGGCGGCGCAGGAGGCCAGGGAGCGGGCCGGGGAGTGTAACAGGGGGTGCCGGGGTGCTTGTGAAGCCCCTCACGAGGTCACCCGCCGGTAGCGAGGGATACTCGATGGCATGAGCACCACGGAGCGTCCCCGAATCCTCGTAGTGGGTGGTGGGTACGTCGGCCTGTACGCGGCGCGCCGCATCCTCAAGAAGATGCGCTACGGCGAGGCGACCGTCACCGTCGTCGACCCGCGCTCGTACATGACGTACCAGCCCTTCCTTCCCGAAGCCGCTGCCGGCAGCATCTCACCGCGCCACGTCGTGGTTCCGCTGCGACGTGTGCTGCCCAAGGCGGAGGTTCTCACCGGCCGCGTCACGACCATCGACCAGGACCGGCGGGTCGCCACCGTCGCGCCGCTGGTCGGCGAGGCGTACGACCTGCCCTTCGACTACCTGGTCATCGCCATGGGCGCCGTCTCGCGCACCTTCCCGATCCCCGGCCTGGCCGAGAACGGCATCGGCATGAAGGGCGTCGAGGAGGCCATAGGCCTGCGCAACCACGTGCTGGAACAGCTGGACAGGGCCGACTCGACCACCGACGAGGACGTCCGGCGCCGCGCGATGACGTTCGTCTTCGTCGGCGGCGGCTTCGCGGGCGCGGAGACCATCGGCGAGGTCGAGGACATGGCGCGGGACGCCGCCAAGTACTACCCGAGCGTCAAGCGCGAGGACATGCGGTTCCTGCTCGTCGACGCCGCCCCCGGCATCCTGCCGGAGGTCGGCCCGAAGCTCGGCGAGTGGGGCCTGGAGCACCTGCGGAGCCGCGGTGTCGAGGTCTACCTCAGCACCTCGCTGGACTCCTGCGTCGGCGGTCACGTGGTGCTGCGGAACGGCCTCGAGGTCGACTCCAACACCATCGTGTGGACCGCCGGTGTGAAGCCGAACCCGGCGCTGGCCCGCTTCGGTCTGCCGCTCGGCCCCAAGGGCCACGTGGACGTCGACGCCACCATGCAGGTCCGCGGCACCGGCCACATCTGGGCCGCCGGCGACAACGCCCAGGTGCCGGACCTGGCCGCGCGCAAGGCCGCGGGGGACGGGAACACCTCCTTCTGCCCGCCCAACGCGCAGCACGCGCTGCGCCAGGCCAAGGCGCTCGGCGACAACGTCATCTCCGGCCTCCGCGGCTTCCCCCAAGGCGAGTACAAGCACGCCAACAAGGGAGCCGTCGCCGGTCTCGGCCTGCACAAGGGCGTCGCGATGATCGTCCTGGGCAAGTTCAGCATCAAGCTCAAGGGTCGCCTCGCCTGGTACATGCACCGCGGCTACCACGGTCTGGCGGTGCCGACCTGGAACCGCAAGGTCCGGGTCCTCGCCGACTGGACCCTGGGCATGTTCCTCAAGCGTGAGGTCGTCTCGCTCGGCGCGATGGAGCACCCGCGCGAGGAGTTCTACGAGGCCGCCTCGCCGGTGACCGCCGCCGCGGCCGAGGAGGCCGCCGCGGACCGGAAGACCCGTGTGAAGGAGAGCCGTACGCACGAGCGGGAAGCCGCCAAGGCCTCCTGACCGGAGCTTCGTCGAGAACGCCGAAGAGGGCGTCCGCCATCCGTGGTGCGGGCGCCCCCTTCGCACCGCACCCTCCCGGCACGCTTCCCGCGAGGTGACGTGGAGACAAACCGGTGTGTGAGTCGGCATAGTTCGCACGACAATCGTGTTGCATGTACGGGGTTCCACCCCTTCCGTATGGAGGTGTGTGCAATGACCGATGTCGCCTCACGAATCAGCGCGCTCACCGAACGGCTGCTCGGCGCGCCTCTTCCCGTCCGCATCCGTGCCTGGGACGGCAGTGAAGCAGGACCGCTCGATGCTCCCGTCC
>NZ_JBOHCV010000540.1:0-8713 GCF_050698815.1 Streptomyces sp. | reverse complement strand
GTGTCACACCGGGACCCGCCGCACGTTCGAGATCATGCGCTTAGCGCTGACGGCTTTTCCAGTCCCGATGCCGCGCTCAGCCCGCCGGACGGTAGGTCGCGATGATCACTCCGCTGCTGGTCGGCCGGGCGTTCACCAACTGCAGCTTCTTCAGGGTGGCGTCGTCGGCGAACAGCTTCTTGCGGCCCTCGCCGGCCACTACCGGGTGGATCAGCAGCACCAGTTCGTCCAGCAGATCCTGCTCCAGCAGCGAGCGCACCAGCGTCGGGCTGCCCGCGACGGTGATGTTCTTGCCCTCGCCCGCCTTGAGCTCCTCGATCGCAGCCGTCAGATCGCCGTTGATGAGCGTGCTGTTCGCCCAGTCGTCGGCGCTGTCCAGCGTGGAGGAGACGACGTACTTGGGCGAGTCGTTGATCCACTTGGCGAAGCCGGCGTCCTCACCGCTGGTCACCGTCGGCCAGTACCCGGCCCACTCGGTGAACGTCACCCGGCCCAGCAGAATCGTGTCGGCCGTCTCCAGCGTCTCCTCCAGCGCGGCACCCATCTCCTCGTCGAAGGCGAACTGCCACTCGTTCGGCGACTCGGCGACACCGTCGAGCGAGACGAACAGACCCGAAACAACCTTGCGCATGATTCCTCCGTGATGAGTTCGGGGTCGTCTGCCCGTCCCTGCCGGAACCGCGCTCTGGCCGGGGCGCACCGACCTCGTCGGCTAGGTCAGGAAGACTATGCGGGCACCGAGGATGAGGTCTTGTACAGAAGCGACAGGGCATCCGTCCGGTCCGGAGCGCTCAACTGCGTGGCGGTCCGGCCGATGTACCGGGTCAAGGACCGCGCCAGGTGCGGCTGGTCGAAGTAGCCCAGCCGGTGCACGACGTCCTGGGCCGGCGCACCCTCCTGGATGAGTACCCCCGCCTGGCGGGCACGGTGGATCTGCCGGATGGCGCCCCTGGTGAGGCCCGTCGCCGCGACGAAGCGCCGCTGGAGGGTGCGTTCGGAGACATCGGGGGTGGCGCCCTCGAGTACGGCGGGCACGATCGGGTCGCAGTCCACGATGCCCTCGCGCACCATGCGCCGTACGAACGCCTCAGCGTTGTCGTAATCGGGCAGGCGCCAGGCAGAGCCTTTCAGCCAGAAGGAGCGCCGCGTCACGTCGGGGATCTCCGCGTTGCCGCCCACGAGCCGGTTGATCGGTACGTGCGGCATCGAGGTGCCGAGGGCGAAGCTGACGCCGAAGAATGTGGCGTCCTTGGGGACGGGGGCCGGGCAGGCCTTGGGCTCCGGGCCCAGTACGGCCGCCCGCACCTGGCCGTGATGCTCCCAGAAGACGAGTTCCCAGTGCGAAGTCGCGATCGACGTCATCTGGCCCACGTCGTCGCTGCGGCTGCGCCACACCCGCTCGATGTACGGCAGCTCCGACGGCCGGTTCTCGATCTCCAGACCCAACCGGATCAGCCCCCGTTCGACCCTGCCCGAGGGCTCCAGTCTGTCACGTCGTCCGGACGGCCAGAGTGCGATTCAAGTCGCCGGGCCTCGGTACAGAGGCGGTGCGGGCGCGGGCGCGGCGTACCCGCTCAGACAGGTGACGCTCCGTTACTATGCCCGTGCCTGGCGACCGAGGCGCACGACGGTGATGTCGACGGCAGTTGCGGTAGCGCACTCGGCGCGATGCCGGTCAAGGAGTAAGGAGCAGCAGGTGAACCTCGATGACGTGAAGGCCGAAGCGGCCCGCCTCTCGCCTTTCGCTCACATCGCCACGGTGGGCGCCGACAACAAGCCGGATGTCGTCCCGGTCTGGCCGGCCTGGGAGGGTGAAACCGTCTGGTTCTCCACGGGTGCGAAGAGCGTGAAGGCACGCAACATCGCCGTGAATCCGGCAGTTGCGATGCACTGGCAGGTCGACACGAGCGGCGATGGCGTGATGCTTTGGGGCACAGCGACCGTGTACACCGACATCGACACGAAACGCCGCCTGTGGACGGGACTGTTCGACTACGACCTGAACGACTTCGTCCCCGATGGCCCGGAGTCACCGGACGCCGCCTTCGTGGCCGTCTTCCCAGAACGTGCCGTCGCCTTGAAGCAGTACGGTATGGCAGGCCGCGACGCATGGCGCCGGGCCTGAATCCCCGTCGCCCCCGAACGACCCCTGGCACGCGAGCTGGACGACCTCGGTCAGTATGTGGGCCCTGGGGAAGACCTTTTCAGGCTCTCCTGTCGTATCCGTGGGTCAGATTGTTGCGAGTTGACGGCGTGCTAGGTGGGGGCGGTGGCCGCCTAGGGCGAGCATGGTCAGGGCGATGAGCACAACGGCCTTGTGATCACGAGAGCGGTCGAACACAGCAGTGTCGGAGCTGCCCTCGGCAACTAGGTCGGGGACGATCGGGGCGGGATCGAGGGCGTCGCGGCTCCTCCAGGTGACGCTGATCGGCTGCCCGGTACAGGTGTTGTGGGCCACCCGCGATGACATGGCCGAGCTCTACGGGGACGTACTGGCCGTCTGGCGGAACTGGGCCGAAGATCTGCGCGGCGGCTCCGTCGAGTCGGGCCACCACTTCGCGGAGGACGCCCCCGGCGCACTTGTCGCCGAACTCCTCGGCTTCTGGAGCGACGCCGACGCAGACCACTCCTGACCCCTGTTCCGGCAGGCCCACGGCATAGGGCGTGTTTTGAAAGTCCCGCCTGGCCCGCGACGCCTGGCACGCACATCCGCTGCGTTGTCGAATCGACCGAGTAGCCCACTACGAGGACGATCCTCCGCCTTGCGGCTGCGCGCACCAGACGCCGCGGGCCCCGCCCTATCGGGCGGACGGCGCTACTTTCAAAACACGCCCTAGACTCCCCGCACATCCCATCACCTTGGAGGACGACGAGCATGCGCGAACGACTCATGGGCAGGACCGGGCTTCGCGTCAGCGAACTGTGTCTGGGGAGCATGACCTTCGGCCGCGAGACCGACGAGGAGACGAGCCGGGCCATCCTCGACGCCTTCGTCGAGGCGGGCGGCAACTTCATCGACACCGCGGACGTGTACTCCACCGGCGGGTCGGAGGAAATCCTCGGGCGCTGGCTGAGCAAGCGGGGCCGACGCGACGACATGGTCATCGCGACGAAGGTCAGGCTCCCGATGGGGGAGGGGCCCAACGAGCGGGGACTCAGCCGCAAGCACATCATCGAGGGCGTCGAAGCGAGCCTGCGCCGGCTGCGGACCGACCACATCGACCTTTACCAGGTACACGCCTGGGACCCCGACACCTCGCTGGAGCAGACGCTCTCCACGCTCGATTCGCTGGTACGGGCGGGCAAGGTGCGATCGATCGGGGCCAGCAACTTCAGCGGCTGGCAGCTGCAGAAGGCCGTCGACATCAGCCGTGAGCGCGGCTGGGAGCCCTTCACGTGTCTGCAGCCGCTCTACAACCTGCTGGACCGGGAAACGGAGTGGGAGCTGCTGCCGGTCTGCCGGAACGAGGGCCTGGGCGTCCTCCCGTGGAGTCCGCTGCGCGGTGGCTGGCTGAGCGGATCGATCCGGCGCGGCATGCAGGAACCGCCGAGCGGCACGCGGGTCGAGACCGCGGAGCGGATGGGCTGGGGGGAGTCGTGGAGCGCCTATCAGGACGAACGGACCTGGCGCGTCCTCGACGCACTCTTCGCCGTCGTCGAGGAAACCGGACGGCCACCCGCGCAGGTGGCGGTCAACTGGCTGCTCCGCCAGCCGGACGTCACGGCCCCGATCGTCGGGGCCCGCACGATGGACCACTTGACTTCCCATCTCGCGTCCGTCGACTGGGAGTTGGAGGCCACCCAGCTGCAACGGCTGACCGACGCCAGTGCCCAGCGGCTCCCGTACCCGTACAGCGTCCAGGCCAAGCACGTCTGAGGGCCGCGCCGTGCCCTGTCTCTCTAGAACGAGGAAGGGGATCCCATGGGTGTCTGCAACGTCCACGAACGGCTGCTTCCCGCCTCCCGGAGCGAGGTCGGTGCGCTGCTCGACTCGCTCGCCGGCGGCGCCGACCGGCTGTGGCCGCATGACACGTGGCCCGCGATGCGCTTCGACCGGCCGTTGGCCGAGGGCGCCGTGGGTGGGCACGGTCCGGTCCGCTACACCGTCGCCGCCCACGTCGTCGGCACCTGGGTGCGTTTCGCCTTCACCGGGCCGCGCGGCTTCGACGGCTTCCACGAGTTCGCGGCCTTCACGGTGGACGAGCGGCACACCCTGCTGCGCCACACCCTCGCGATGACGGCACGCGGCTCCGCCCGGCTCACCTGGCCACTGGTGTGGCGCCCGCTGCACGACGCCTGTCTGGAGGACAGCATGGACCGGGCGGAGCTCGCCTGCGCGGGCGAGGTGAAACGGCCCGCCCGGCACACCCCGTACGTGCGGGTGCTGCGCGCGCTCGCGAACCGGGGCGGGCGCTAGCCTCGCGCTTTCGCGCGCCGAGCAGACTGGAGGTCTTGATGTGTAGTTGATCTTTGGTCGTAAGTTCGTTGTCGCCTGCCGGTGGGAGTGGGGGACCGGCAGGGGCGCGTGGGCGGAGCGGGAAAAGGTCGCACGGACGTGCGCGTACGGGCGAAGGACGGGTTCAGGCGGTCGCGGGCACCTTCGCGGTACGGGCGCGGGTGGCCAGATAGGCGCGGAAGCCCGGGCCTTCGGTACGGGGGCGGGGTGGGCCGGCCTCCGCGACGCTCAGGCAGCCGGGGCACTCCGTCTCGTCCGCCGAGGGCGAGAAGAGACGCGGGCGGTCGTGGCCGCCTCCCTCGCATTCCCGCATGAGGGCGACGCGGGGCGTCGTGGGCGGTGGCGCGGGGGCGGTCGGGGCGTCGGGCACGCTGTGCTCCAGGCGCCAGCGCAGGGCACCCAGCGGTGAACGGGCCGTGCCCAGGCCCTGGATGAGGACTTCCCGGATCTGAGTCGGCGGGACGTCACGGGCAAACCACTGCGCGGCGAACGGCGCCCAACGGGCCGCCTTGCGGGCGGACATCGCCAGGCGGGGCTCCGTACGCCCGAGGGAGAGCAGCAGCGCCTCCGCCTCGGCGAGGATCAGGGGCGAGGCGGGTGGGTGGGGGGTCTTCTCCCTGGTGTTCTTACGGGGTTGTTGACTGCCGCGTGACCGACCTGTCGGCTGACCGATGGTCGGTGAAGTGGCCGCCGGTGCCGGAGTGGTGGGTGCCTGTGCGGTCGGCGCCGACGTCGTGGGCGCCGGTGCGGTGAGGGTGGTTGGTGTGGGGGTGGCTGGCGTGTACTGCGGATTCCACGCCGCCCTGGCCTCCTCGGCTGTGAGCGCGACATTGGAGATGAGCTGATGCGTGCGCCAGTGACCGCCCTCGCCCTGTCGGCGCCACTCGTGCAGATAGCCCTCGGCGATGAGCTGCCGCTTTGCGTTCTGGTACGCGGTCCGCTTGATCCCGGCCCGCCTCGCCGACTTCGACAACGGCTCGTCCGCGCCGTCGGGCAGGGAGAGTTGCCAGGCCAGCAGCCGGACGGAGTCCGAGGAGAGGCGCGGGTGACGGATGATCTCGTTCGGTACTCGCGAGAAGAAGCGCGCAGGCGCGATAACATGCCGGAACATCCCAGGGTCCTTCCTGACCATGGTGTGTAGGCCCTCGGCCGGTGCTGTTAACACCGTCGAGGGCCGCCTCATTTTTCGGACGAGGCAACCTGTACACGGGCAGAGTACATCGCTTTCGGCGTCAATATGACACGCCGTCACATCTCGGCTACGCCGCCTCTCCAGGCCCGCCAGGGGCGGGCGATCAGCTCGCGGTAGGTGTGGTGGGAAGGGTTGCGGCCCGCGTGGGCCAGCGCCCACGACTGCGCGTCGGCGAAGTCCACACTCGCCACCGACCGCTTGTCGCAAACGGCGCACTGCATGGCGAACGTGACGGGCTCGGCGTCCGGTTCGCGGTCGGGGGTCAGCGTCCAGGTCTCGTAGCGGAGCACGCTGCGGCCCCATCCCGCCATCACGGAAGCCTGCTGTTGCGGTTCAAGTCGCCCACCCGCGCGCTCAGTTCCTCGGCGCTACACGCGGGACGCAGGGCGCTGCGCGGTACGTCCCACTCCCGCCCGCCGGAGGGTGGCCGGAGCTGCACGTAGGGGCCCTCGCTGCCCATGACCCGGCCGACGCGGTTGCTCCGGGTGTCCACGGCGTACGAACCGGGCGGGGGAATCTCGCTGTTCATGGCTCATACGGTGCTTGCGCGTGACTACGCTCTGGAGTAACGGCACGGGTACGCAGAGTGCACGTATCCGCCGCGCTCCGGGGAGGTGGCCGTGATGACCAACGGCAACGGCAACGGCAACGGCTCCGAGCCGCCGCCGACATGGCAGTACTGCGGCAATCAGATGAAGCTGTGGCGCGAACGGGCCGGCGTTCGGCGGGAGGACCTGGCCAAGGAGGCCAACTACGGCTACGAGGCCATCAAAGCGATGGAACGGGGCGTACGGAAGCCGCAGTTGGCGGTGTTGCGGGTCGCCGATGAGGTGTGCGGTGCGGGCGGGTTGCTGCTGGCTGCGGCGCCGTACCTGAAGCCGGAACGGTTCCCGTCGTACTCGCAGGACTTTATGCAAGCCGAATCCGAGGCCGTCGCCCTCAACTCGTATGAGACTCAGTTCATTCCCGGGCTTCTCCAGACCGAGGACTGTGCGCGAGCGCTACTCAGTGCGCACTGCCCGCTGCTGGACGACGAAACGGTCGAGGAACGGCTCACCGCCCGGATGGAGCGGCAGGCACTGCTGAGTAAGCAGAGCCGGTCGTTCAGCTTCGTGATGGAGGAGGCCGCACTCCGCCGCCGTGTCGGAGCAACGGACCAACATCGTGACCAGCTGATTCACTTGCTGAAGGCTGGCAAGCCACGACACGTCTTCCTGCAGGTCATGCCTGCTGACCGAGGTGCGCATGCCGGACTCCGAGGCCCGTTCGTTCTCCTGGAGACCCCCGGCCACGAGTACCTTGCCTACGAGGAGGGCCAGGAGGTCGGAGTGCTGTACGCGGACTCGGAGAAGGTCAGCAACTTCATCCGACGCCATGCGATGATCCTTCAACAGGCCCTCAGCCCTGAGGAGTCGATGCGGTTCATCGAGAAGTTGGCGGAGGAGCTATGAGCGCAGAGCTGGCATGGTTCAAGTCCAGCTACAGCAACACCGATGGTGGCAACTGTGTCGAGGTCGCCCTGTCCTGGCACAAATCCAGCTACAGCAACAGTGAGGGCGGCAACTGCGTCGAGGTGGCAACCTGCCCGCACACCGTGCACGTCCGCGACTCCAAGAACGCCGGCGGCCCCCAGTTGACCTTCCCTGCCCCCGCATGGGAAACATTCATCGATCAAGCCGCGCGCTGACTTGTTCCCGGGGTGCTGCTGTCCCGTCTCATCGCGTCCGTCGGGTGGGAGTTGGAGGCGCGTCCCCCGCAACGGCTGACCGACGCCAGCGCCCAGCGGCTCCCGTACCCGTACAGCATCAAGGCCAAGAACGACTAAGCGGTTTCGCAGGAGCCCGTTTGCGTCAGTGACGTGGTGAAGTGCTAGGCGCCCACCACGATCCGGAACTGGTCTCGAGCTGCGTGCAACTGCCATAGCTGTTCGGCCAGTGCGGTGGGATCGCCCAGAGCTTCGCCAGGGCCGATCTTGACCGGCACCACGAGGTGCGACACATGAATGTTCTCCGGGGCGAGTGCCTGATGAAGCATGGTCAGGTAAGCGGCCTCGCCGGCCATCGCGATGCTGGTGCCTGCAACCGCCCCAGCCGGCACCAGCGATGAGCCGCCACTGATGAACAGCAGAGAACCGGTTCCGCGTTCGCGCATGGCAGGCAACACGGTCTGCACGGCTGTCATGGGGCCATGGACACTGAACTCGAACGCGGCTTGGGCCTGCTCCCGTGTGGTCTCAAGCACCGGCTGCAAGTAGTCGGATGCGGGCAGCGGGCTGTACTCGAGCACGTCGATGCTGCCGAAGTGCCTCTCAGCTTCAAGCAATGCACTGGAGAGTGCTTGGTGATCCCGGACGTCAGCAACGAAACTGGCAACGTCCAGACCGGCCTCGCCCAGGACGCCCGTCAGGCTGTCCAATCGCTCCTGATTCCGGGAGATCAACGCGATCCGGTAGCCGTGGGAGCCGAAGACTCGTGCGATGGCCGCGCCCATCTGCGGGCCGGCACCGACGATGGCGAGGGTTGGCATGAGACTCCTTCGTAGCGGTCTGAGCTGTCAGTAACTCTACGAAATAGCCCCCAGCCGCGGACTCTGGGCTGGTCCGTCACCCACAGACAGGTGGTGCCGTCCAGCTGCCGGTGACGACCCGCCGTCCGGCCGGGCCGGCACCGTCATCGGCGTCCTCCCCGCCGGGGTGGTCTAGGTGTCGCCGTTCCAGTCGAGGGTGTCGGAACCGCCCTTGTCCCAGGTGATGGTGAGCGAGCCGCCGGCGCTGTCCTGCTTCCCGGTCCCCGCGATGAGCTTCTCGTTCTTGCCGCTGCCGCACTTGAGCGCGATACGGAACACGGTGCCGTTGATCTGCTCCTGGCCGAGGCCGAAGCAGAACCCGTCACCGGTGCCGAAGTAGTTCACCGAGTTCTTGCCCTGGGCCTTACCGCTCTGGAGCTTGTCGCCTATCGTCAGCGTCTTTCCGCCGTCGGACTGCCACTGCCCCTCGAAGCCGTCCTCCTTGGAGTGCGGGCCCGGCGTGTCCGCGTCGTAGTCGTCCGTCGGCTCGTCGGTGGGCT
>NZ_JBOHCV010000539.1:0-3559 GCF_050698815.1 Streptomyces sp. | reverse complement strand
CTCCCTGGAGTGGACGGCCGGCCTTCTCGTCCCTTACGGAGGTGTATGCGGATGACCAGCTCCATCCCCGCACTCGGCACTCTGACGGCCGAAGGCTCGTCGCTGCAGGCGGTGCTGCTCGACATGGACGGCACCCTGGTCGACACCGAAGGCTTCTGGTGGGACGCCGAGAGCGAGGCTTTCGCGGAGCTGGGGCACGCGCTGCGGGACGAATGGCGCGAGGTCGTCGTCGGCGGTCCGATGACGCGCAGCGCGGGCTTCCTCATCGAGGCGACCGGTGCCGACATCACCGTGGACGAGTTGACGGTGCTGCTCAACGCCAAGTTCATCGAGCGGCTCAAGCGGGGCGTGCCCCTGATGCCGGGAGCCCGCCGCCTGCTCACCGAATTGTCCGCGCACGGGGTGCCCACGGCCCTGGTCTCCGCCTCGCACCGGACCGTCGTCGACGAGATGCTGGTATCGCTGGGCAAGGAGTACTTCGCCCTCACCCTCGCGGGGGACGAGCTGGCACGTACGAAGCCACACCCCGATCCCTACCTGACGGCCGCCGCACGGCTGGGAGCCGACCCGGCGCGCTGTGCGGTGGTGGAGGACACGGTGACCGGGGTGACATCAGCCGAGGCGGCGGGGTGCCAGGTGGTGGCGGTGCCTTCCGTCGCGCCGATCGGATCCGTCGCGGGACGCACGGTCGTGGCCTCACTCGAAGAAGTGAATCTGGACTTTCTGCGCTCACTGATCATGGTCGCCCACTGAGGAAGGGTGCGTGCGTGACATTCGTCACGCACGACCCGGTTTACGCCCACTCCGAGACCTGTCGGGCAAGGTCCCCGGGCCGTCCCGGGTGCGTCCTTGTGTCCGCATTGATGCCCTGAAGGGCGGTGCGTTCACTCGTCCGCATAACGGATCAGCGGCGATCTTTATCGGTCACCGACTCCGCGAGCAGGGCGCCCTGTTCAGGATTGTCGTCATAGAAGTATTAACTTCTTCTTCCCGGCCATTCGCATCAGAGCGTCCGCTGGCCGGACGAGGAGACCGACGTCATGAACCGCAAGACTTTCGTGCTGCCCGCGCTGGCCGGGCTGCTCGCATCCCTGCTCGTCGCCTGTGGGGGCGGAGGCGATGAGGAGGACGCGGGGATCGTCGTCGGAACGACGGACTCCTTCGCGGTCACCAGCGACACTCCCGCGCCCTTCGACCCGGCCGCCTCCTACGACGTCAGCGCCTGGAACATCATGCGTAACACCTTCCAGACGCTCCTGCGGCTGCCGCGCTCCGGCACCGAACCGGTGATGGACGCCGCCGAGAGATGCGGGTTCACCGATCAGCAGAGCGAGCAGTACCGCTGCACACTGCGCGACGGACTCACCTTTTCCAACGGCCATCAGCTCGACGCCCAGGACGTGGAGTTCTCCGTCAAGCGCCTGCTGGGCATCGACTACGTCAACGGGCCCGCTTCGCTGCTCTCCGGCCTCGCGAAGGTCGAGGCGACCAGCGACTCCGAGGTCGTCTTCCACCTCCGGAAGCCGGACGCCACCTTCCCGTACAAACTCGCCACCCCGGCCGCCTCGATCGTCGACAGCGAGACCTACCCCGCGAACGGTTTCGTCAAGGGCTTCAATGTGGTCGGCTCCGGCCCGTACGTGCTCGACAAGTTCGACACCAAGGGGGAGAAGGCGGTCTTCTCCCGCAACCCGGATTACAAGGGCGGGTTGACGGTGCGGAACGACAAGATCGAGATGCGCTTCTTCCGTGGCTCGGATGCCATGGGGAAGGCCCTCGCCGGCGGCGGCATCGACATCATGAGCCGCACCATCTCCCCGCGTCAGGTGCGGCAGCTGGAGTCGGACCCGGACGACCAGATCGACCTCATAGAGCAGCCCGGCCAGGAGATCCGCTATCTCGTCTTCAACACCGACGACGGCACGGCGGGGCGGGAGCCGGTACGAAGGGCCATGGCCCAGGTCATCGACCGCAAGTCGCTGGTACGTGACGTCTACGCGCGCACCGCGGAACCGCTCTACTCGCTGGTGCCCGGCGGTCTGCCCGGACACCGCAACTCCTTCTTCAACGAGTACGGTGAGCCCAGGGTCGCCGCCGCCCGGCGTACCCTGAGCGCGGCAGGCGTCCGCACCCCGGTCAGGTTGACGCTCAGCTACACCACCGACCACTACGGCGACGTCACCGCCAAGGAGTTCGCGAAGCTCAAGGAGCAGCTGAACGACAGCGGGCTGTTCGACGTCGAGACCAAGGGCGCGCCGTGGGCGAAGTACCGGTCCGCCGCATCGAAGGGGAAGTACCAGGTCTACGGGTACGGCTGGTTCCCCGATTTCCCGGACGCCGACAACTACATCGCCCCCTTCTTCGAGAAGACCAACTTCCTCAACAGCTCCTACACCAACCGTGAGATCCGTGACCGGCTGATCCCCAGGACGCGGCGGAACGCCGAACGGGCCCGCACCGCGGCCCCGTTCGGGCGGGCGCAGGACATAGTCGCCGACGAGGTGCCGGTGCTGCCGATGTGGCAGGGCAAGCAGTACATCGCCGCACGCGACGACATCACCGGCGTGGAGTGGGCGCTCAGCTCCTCGTCCATGCTGCAGTTGTGGGAGCTCGGCCGGGGCGTCGCGAGCTGAGCACCGGTCAACCCGCCCGGGCCGCCCGGGTGCCTCAGGGCGGGGCAGGCTCTACGCGCCGGGGCGGACCAGCCCGCTCTCGTACGCGTAGACCGCGGCCTGCACCCGGTCGCGCAGCCCCAGCTTGGTCAGCACGTGCCCGACGTGTGTCTTGACCGTCGTCTCGCTGACGAAGAGGTCGGCGGCGATCTCCGCGTTCGACAGGCCCCGCGCCACCAGCTTCAGCACCTCCACCTCACGGTCCGTCAACTGGTGCAGTGTGTCCGGCAGGGGCTCGTCACCGGAGGGCAGCTTACCCGCGTACTTGTCCAGCAGGCGGCGGGTGATGCTGGGCGCCAGCATCGCCTCGCCCGCCGCCACCACCCGGATCGCCTGCACCAGTTCGACGGCGGGAGCGTCCTTCAGCAGAAAGCCGCTGGCGCCGGCGCGCAGGGCCTCCACCACGTACTCGTCCAGGTCGAAGGTGGTGAGTACCAGTACCTTCGCCGGGCCGTCCTTCGCGGGTCCGGTGATGCGGCGGGTCGCTTCGACGCCGTCCATCCGCGGCATCCGGATGTCCATCAGCACCACGTCCGGCTGCAGCGCCCGTACCTGGTCCAGCGCCTGCAGTCCGTCCCCGGCCTCGCCGACCACGGCGATGTCCTGCTCCGCCTCCAGGATCATCCGGAACCCGGTTCGCAGCAGTGGCTGGTCGTCGACCAACAGGACGCGGATAGCCACAAAGTCTCCTTCAGCGGGCGGGCGGGCGGCACGTCCCCCATTCTTGCCTAGGCCTCCACCGCGGATTCCCCTGGCCCTTCGGCTTCGGTACGCGGCTCGGGCAGCCGTGGCTGAATCATGAGCGGATACGGCGGGGGAGTGCCGCCGAACTCGGGGCAGCGGGCCTGGTGGTCGCACCAGTCGCAGAGCCTGCCCGGGCGGGGCCG
>NZ_JBOHCV010000538.1:0-9462 GCF_050698815.1 Streptomyces sp. | reverse complement strand
GCCCGCAGCAGCCGGGCCAGTGCCGCCTCGCCGCGCCGCAGCCAGGCGGCGGCCAGCAGCCCGACGCCGATGTGCGCGGCGAGCAGCAGCCAGGGGGTCGTCGACGGATCGGTGCCCCACGCGCCCGGCGGCAGCGCCTGGGCACCGCGACCGCTCTGGTCGCCCTGAGCCGCCGCGACCCGGGCCAGTGGAGTGCCGAGGCTGCCGCCGCCGCACAGCAGATCCACCCCGACCGAGCGCAGCGGCCCGGTCACGGGGCCGCCCGTCTGCCCGTAACAGGTGTGCTGGCCGCTGGTGAAGACGGTGTCGGCCAGCAGCTCCAGCGGGATCAGCAGGGCGGCGATGCGCCCGTAGCGGCGCTCGCGTCCGGCCAGCGCGAAGGCGAGCAGGAAGATCATGCCGGAGACGGCCAGCAGCGGGGTGAGGGGCAGCGGCGCGCCGGAGAGCAGGACGTGGGCGCCTGCGGACAGCGTGACGCACAGCGCGGTGAAGACGCCCGCCCGCGCTGTCCGTATGCCCGCCGTGCCCGTCCTGTCGATGTCCATCGCCGGACGAGTGTGTCACGAAGAGAGGTAAGGGGTCGCTAAAGGTGTCCCACCGATTTCCCGGCGTCGGCCAGGGGCACTACAGACCGGGAATCCGGCCGTTGCGGAAGAGGTCGACGAAGATCTGGTGGTCGCGGCGGGTGGTCGAGCCGTACAGGTGAGCGAAGTCGACCAGCAGCTGCGGGAAGCCCTCCTCGTCCGCGGCGATCGCCGCGTCGATGGCGCGTTCCGTGGAGAAGGGCACCAGCGAGTGGCCGCTCTCGTCGTCGGCGGCGGCGTGCATGGTGGCGGTGGCCCGGCCGAGGTCGCCGACGACCTGGGTGATCTCGGCGAGGTCGTCGAGATCCGACCAGTCGAGATCGACCGCGTACGGGGAGACCTCGGCCACCAGCTGGCCGGTGCCGTTCAGCTCGGTCCAGCCCAGCCAGGGGTCGGCGTGCGCCTGGAGCGCGCGCTGCGAGATCACCGTGCGGTGGCCCTCGTGGCGGAAGTAGTCGCGGATCTCGGGGTCGGTGATGTGGTGCGAGACGGCGGGCGTCTGCGCCTGCTTCATGTAGATCACCAGGTCGTTCTCCAGGGCGTCGCTGTGGCCCTCCAGGAGGACGTTGAACGACGGCAGGCCCGCACTGCCGATGCCGATGCCGCGGCGCCCGACGACGTCCTTGACACGGTGGGCGTCCGACCGGAACCGGGTCGCGCCGGGGAGGGTGCCGAGATAGGAGTCGAAGGCGTCCAGCACCTTGCGGCGGGTGGCGGAGTCCAGCTCGATGGTGCCGCCGCCGGGGGTGAACCGGCGCTCCCAGTCGCGAATCTCCGTCATGCTGTCCAGCAGCTCGAAGCGGGTGTTGGAGCGGGCCGAGCGCAGTGCGCCGAGGACCGGGCCGCGGGCGGTGTCGAGGGTGAGCGCGGGGCCTTCGTCGTCCTTGCTGTCGGTGGCGAGCGCGTGGATGCGCCGGCGGTAGGAGTCCGCGTACGCGCGTACCAGACCGGTGATCTGTTCGTCGCTGAGCGCCTTGGTGTACCCGAGCAACGCGACGGAGGCGGCGAAGCGCTGGAGGTCCCAGGTGAAGGGTCCGACGAAGGCTTCGTCGAAGTCGTTGACGTTGAAGGTGAGGCGGCCGTTGGCGTCCATGTAGGTGCCGAAGTTCTCGGCGTGCAGGTCGCCGTGGATCCACACCCGGCTGGTGCGCTCGTCGAGGAACGGATCGCCCTGCTGGAATCCCCGCTGGTCGGAGGCGGTGGCGTCGGCGTAGAAGAGGCAGGCCGTGCCACGGTAGAAGGCGAAGGCGGAGGCGGCCATCTTGCGGAACTTGACCTGGAAGGCGGCCGGATCGGCGGCCAGCAGATCACCGAAGGCGGTGCCGAAGACTTCGAGGATCCGCTCGCCGCGCGCGTCCGCCGTGCCGGCCTGCTGCGTTGCCATGGGGTGCCCTTCCGGGTGCGACAGTGGGGAAACGTCTCCGGGGATCTTCTCGCACCGGTCAACGCGCGGGGTGGCGGGGGAGTGCCCGCGGAGGGCCGTGGCGGCGCGGCCCGCGGATGTCGGTGCCGGGTCGTAGACTCCGAGCCGTTCCGCAACATCCGTGCCCGGAGGTGGCCCGCGCCGTGACCCAGCAGCCGTTCACACATCTGCATGTGCACACTCAGTACTCGCTGTTGGACGGTGCGGCGCGGCTGAAGGACATGTTCAAGGCCTGTGGCGAGATGGGCATGTCGCACATCGCGATGACCGACCACGGCAATCTGCACGGCGCCTATGACTTCTTCCATCAGGCGAAGGGCGCCGGGGTCACTCCGATCATGGGCATCGAGGCCTACGTCGCCCCGGACCACCGGCGGAACGTGCGGCCGGTCAAGTGGGGCACCCCGCACCAGAAGCGTGACGATGTCTCCGGCAACGGCGCGTACACGCACATGACGATGTGGGCGCGCGACGGAGAAGGTCTGCACAACCTCTTCCGGGCCCAGTCCCGCGCCAGCCTGGAGGGCTTCTTCCGCAAGCCCCGCATGGACCGCGAGCTGCTGGCGGAGTACGCGAAGGGGATGATGGCCACCACGGGCTGCCCCTCCGGCGAGGTGAGCGTGAAGATCCGCCTCGGGCAGCTGGAGGAAGCGGTCAAGGCCGCCGGAGAGTTCCAGGACATCTTCGGCAAGGAGAACTTCTTCGTCGAGCTGATGGACCACGGCATCGACATCGACAAGCGGGCGAGGGCCGGTCTGGAAGAGGTCGCCAAGAAGATCGACGCCCCGTTCGTCGTCACCAACGACTCGCATTACACCTACGAGCGGGAGTCGGCGGCCCACGACACCCTGCTCTGCATCCAGACCGGGAGCAATCTCTCGGACCCCGACCGCTTCAGCTTCGACGGCGCGGGCTACTACCTGAAGTCGGCCGAGGAGATGTATGCCATCGATTCCTCGGACGCCTGGCAGCAGGGCTGCCGCAACACCCAGCTGCTGATCGCCGAACGCATCGACACCACAGGCATGTTCGAGACGCAGAACCTGATGCCCCGCTTCGATGTGCCGGCGGGATACGACGAGATCTCCTGGTTCAAGGAGGAGGTCACGCGGGGCATGGCACGCCGATATCCCGGCGGCGTCCCACAGGACAGGCAGGAGCTCGCGGAGTACGAGATGGGCGTCATCATCTCGATGGGCTTTCCCGGATACTTCCTCGTCGTGGCCGACTTCATCATGTGGGCGAAGGACAACGGCATCGCGGTCGGCCCGGGCCGCGGTTCGGCGGCCGGCTCGATCGTCTCCTACGCCATGGGCATCACCGACCTCGACCCGGTCACCCACGGCCTGATCTTCGAGCGGTTCCTCAACCCCGAGCGCCTCTCCATGCCCGATGTCGACATCGACTTCGACGAGCGCAGGCGCGGCGACGTGATCCGCTACGTCACGGACAAGTACGGCGCCGACAAGGTCGCCATGATCGGCACCTACGGCACCATCAAGGCCAAGAACGCGATCAAGGACTCGGCCCGGGTGCTGGGCTATCCGTACGCGATGGGCGACCGGATCACCAAGGCCATGCCCGCCGACGTGCTCGGCAAGGGCATCCCGCTGTCCGGCATCACCGACAAGGACCACCCGCGCTACGGCGAGGCGGGCGAGATCCGCGGGATGTACGAGAACGAGCCGGACGTCACGAAGGTCATCGACGCCGCCAAGGGCATCGAGGGCCTGGTGCGGCAGATGGGTGTGCACGCGGCGGGCGTGATCATGTCCAGCGAGAAGCTGATCGACCACGTGCCGGTCTTCTCGCCCAAGAACGACGGCGTCGTCGTCACCCAGTGGGACTACCCCAGCTGTGAGGCGCTGGGCCTGCTGAAGATGGACTTCCTCGGCCTGCGCAACCTCACGATCATGGACGACGCGGTCAAGATGATCCGCAAGAACAAGGGCGTCGACCTCAAGCTGCTGGATCTGCCGCTGGACGACAACCAGACCTTCGAACTGCTCCGGCGCGGCGACACCTTGGGCGTCTTCCAGTTCGACGGCGGGCCCATGCGTTCGCTGCTGCGGATGATGAAGCCGGACGACTTCGAGGACATCTCCGCCGTCGGCGCCCTGTACCGGCCGGGCCCGATGGGCATGAACAGCCACATCAACTACGCCCTGCGCAAGAACGGCCAGCAGGAGATCACCCCGATCCACCCGGAACTCGAGGAGCCGCTCAAGGAGGTCCTGGGCATCACCCACGGCCTCATCGTCTACCAGGAGCAGGTGCAGAAGGCCGCCCAGGTGCTGGCGGGTTATTCGCTGGGGCAGGCGGACCTGTTGCGGCGCGCCATGGGCAAGAAGAAGGCCGAGGTGCTGGAGAAGGAGTACGTGCCCTTCCGGCAGGGCATGCGGGACAACGGCTACTCGGACGAGGCCGTCAAGGCCGTCTGGGACGTGCTGGTGCCCTTCTCCGGCTACGCGTTCAACAAGGCGCACTCCTCGGCGTACGGGCTGGTCACCTACTGGACCGCCTACCTCAAGGCCAACTACCCCGCGGAGTACATGTCGGCGCTGCTCACCTCGGTGCGCGACGACAAGGACAAGTCGGCGGTCTATCTGAACGAGTGCCGCAAGATGGGCATCAAGGTGCTGCCGCCGGACGTCAACGAGTCGGAGGCGAACTTCACCTCCAGCGACGATCACACCATCGTCTTCGGCCTGACGGCGGTGCGCAACGTCGGGCAGAACGTGGTGGACTCGATCGTGAAGTGCCGCAAGGCGAAGGGGAAGTACACCTCCTTCCCCGACTTCCTCGACAAGGTCGAGGCCGTCGTCTGCAACAAGCGCACCGTCGAATCGCTGATCAAGGCCGGCGCCTTCGACGAACTGGGTCACACCCGCAAGGGGCTGACCGCCCAGTTCGAGCCGATGATCGACAACGTGGTCCAGGTCAAGCGCAAGGAGGCCGAGGGACAGTTCGACCTGTTCGGAACGGACGCAGGGGAGGACGCCCCGGGCTTCGGGCTGGATGTGACCTTCTCCGAGGAGGAGTGGGAGAAGACGTACCTGCTCGCGCAGGAGCGGGAGATGCTCGGTCTCTACGTCTCCGACCATCCCCTCTTCGGCCTGGAGCACGTCCTCAGCGACAAGGCGGACACCGCCATCGCCCAGCTGACCGGCGGCGACTACTCCGACGGGGCGATCGTCACCATCGGCGGCATCATCTCCGGGCTGCAGCGCAAGATGACCAAGCAGGGCAACGCCTGGGCGATCGCCACCGTGGAGGACTTGGCGGGCTCGATCGACTGCATGTTCTTCCCGGCCACCTACCAGCTGGTCTCCACCCAACTGGTCGAGGACGCGGTGGTCTTCGTCAGAGGCAGGCTGGACAAGCGGGAGGACGTGCCGCGGCTGGTCGCGATGGAGCTGATGATCCCGGACCTGAGCGAGGCGTCCTCCAACGCGCCGGTGACGATCACCATCCCGACGGTGAAGATCACCCCACCGCTGGTGGAGAAGCTGGGCGAGGTGCTCACCCACCACCGTGGTTCCAGCGAGGTACGGGTCCGGCTGCAGGGCGCGCGCAAGACGACGGTCCTGCGGCTCGACCGGCACCGGGTCACGCCCGACCCGGCACTCTTCGGCGATCTCAAGGAGTTGCTGGGCCCGTCCTGCATGGCCCGCTGAGGCTCCCGTCCGGCGGGCGCGGGGGCGCGGGAAGCGAGCGCGAGAAGAGGACGGCCCCGGGGCTGGGGCCGCCCTCTCCGACGTGCGCGCCGATGTGCGGTGCCGAAGGCACAGTTGAATCTGCTGGATCGTGCGGACCGTTGGGTTCGGCGGCTCAGTTGTGGCCGAAGCGCCTCTGGTGCTTGCGGGCCACGTCCGCGGGGCTGACGGTTCTTCCCGCCGGGGGCCGCTGCTGCTGGCCCTCTGCAGCACCGCCCTCGGTCTTGCGCTCTTCGCGCTCCCCGCTCCCGGTCTTCCGCTGACTACGGTCTTGGTTACTGCCCTTGGCCATGATCGCCTCCTGGGGACCGTTGAACGTTGGGCCGAAATCAGCCTCGCACGTGGGTATGAAGCACGCATGTCGGGCAATAGGCCCGAACGCGGCGGTTCTTCGCGTTGTCGATGCCTTTGTGGGCCGGTGCCGCCACGCCGGTGATCGTGACCCGGCTGATAACCCCTGTACGGTCGGGCAGACTCGAGGAAATAGGCGAGAAACGCGCGAGAAAGCAGCCTCGGCTGTGCTGGGTGACCGAGAGTGGGTGGAACGTGGATCGCTGCGTCGTCCTGGTGGATGCCGGGTATCTGTTGGGCGCCGCCGCGAGTCTGCTGGCCGGAGAGCCGACGCGCTCCCGGATCAGCGTGGACCATGCGGCCCTGATCCGGGGTCTGCGCGAACGCGCCGAGGCCGACACCCAGTGCGATCTGCTGCGGATCTACTGGTTCGACGGTGCCCCCGACCGGGTGCCGCAGCCCGAACACCGCAGGCTGCGTGTGATGCCGCGGGTCACGGTACGGCTTGGGGCGCTGACCCGGAGTGACGGGGGACGGTGGGCACAGAAGGGCGTGGACGCGGCGATGCACGCCGAACTCACCGAGCTGGCCCGCAACCGTGCCTGCGCCGACATCGTGCTCGTCACGGGCGACGGAGACCTGCTGCCGGGCCTGATGTCGGCCAAGGAGCACGGTGTCGCGGTGCACCTGTGGGCCGTACAGGCGGCGGACGGTGACTACAACCAGTCCGAGGACCTGGTCGCCGAGGCCGACGAGCGGCGCGTGCTGGACCGCAGCTGGATCACCGCGGCCGTACGGGCCAAGGATCTCACCGGCGTCTGCGCCCCGCAGTCCGCGTCCCGCCCGGACATCGCGGCGATCCTCTCGGCGCCGCTGCCCGAGTCGGCCAAGAACGGCAGCGCGCCCCCGGCCGCCGCTCCCGAGCCGGCCGAGGTCCCGGCAGCGCCCCCGCCCGTACCGGCGGAGGAGCAGGACGCCGTTGCGGCCACCGGGAAGACGGCGACCGGAGTGCCCACTCCCAAGGACCTCGCCGGGCTCGGCCGCCCCACGCCTCCGCAGTCAGCTCAGGTGACCCCGCCGGGCGCCACGCTCCGCTGGTCCTCCGACCGGGGCTGGGTGGAGCGCGGGACGACCGGGGAGAGCCCGGAGATCGCCGCCCTGCCGATGCTGGCCCAGCTGACGACCGCCGAGCAGCGCTGGGCCGACCGCGAGGAGGACATCACCGCCGTCAGCGGTGACCCGTTCGAGGTAGGCCAGGTCTTCGCCCGCCGCTGGCTGGAGCGGCTCACCGCGCCCGTACACGTGCAGACCCTCGCCCGCGAATATCCGCGCATCCCGCACCGCATCGACGGGGAACTGCTCCGGTACGCGGCCCGGTTCGGGCTGCTCGCGCACAAGGACGACCAGATCGACGAACACGACCGGTACGCGATCCGTGCGGGTTTCTGGCGTGAGGTCGACACCCCGGCCACCCCGGCCACCGCCCCGCAGACCGCGGCGGCCGAGGGCACCTCTGTCCCGGACTGACCCCGATGCGCCACCCGTGTCGGCCGGGCGCCGCGGCGGCAGCGTAGTCTCGTGGCTCGTGGGAATCGGCACACGGCAGGTGGTGGACAGCGTCGAGACGCGGACGCGGGCCGCCGTGCGCGTAACCGGCCTGGTCAAGACCTATCCCGCGATCAGGCGGCGGCGCGGGACCACCGCTACGCCACCCGTACGGGCCTGCGACGGGGTCACCCTCGAGGTGCGGGCCGGCGAGCTCTTCGGACTGCTCGGCCCGAACGGAGCCGGTAAATCCACCCTGGTCAGGCAACTCACCGGGCTGCTGCGGCCCGACACGGGCGGCATCGAGGTGCTCGGTCACGACCTGGTGCGGCACCCGGAGCGCGCGTCGCGGCTGCTGGCCTATCTGGGTCAGGAGTCCGGCGCGCTGGACGAGCTGAGCGTCGCCCTCGCCGCGGAGACGACGGGGCGACTGCGCGGGCTGGACGCCGCCACCGCGCGCCGGGAGCGTGACACGGTTCTGGACGAGCTGGGCCTGGGCCCCCTCGCGGGACGCCCGCTGAAGAAGCTCTCCGGCGGGCAGCGGCGACTGGCCTGCGTCGCGGCGGCACTGGTGGGGGAGAGGCCCCTGCTCGTACTCGACGAGCCGACGACGGGCATGGACCCGCTCGCCCGGCGTGCGGTGTGGGCGGCCGTGAACCGGCGGCGCGCCGAGCACGGCGCCACGGTGGTGCTGGTGACGCACAACGTCATCGAGGCCGAGACGGTGCTGGACCGGGTCGCGGTGCTGGACCGCGGCCGGGTGATCGCCTGTGACACCCCCGGTGGTCTGAAGGCGAAGGTGGGAGAGGACGTGCGGCTGGACCTGGTGTGGCGCGAGAGCGCACCACTGGACGTACCGCAGGTCGCCGCGCTCGCCGGGCACGCCACGGTCTCGGGGCGCCGCTGGACGCTGCGCCTCGGCCCGGACGCCGCCCGCGCGGCCGTCACCGCCGTCACCACCGGTCCGGCCTTCGCGGCACTCGACGACTTCTCGCTCTCCACGCCCAGCCTGGAGGACGTGTATCTGGCGCTGGGCGGCAGCGGGGAAGGTCTGGTGAAGGTGTGAGTACGGTCGCGACGACGCGGGCCGCGCAGGCCACGGCACGGGCGCGCGCGGACGAGCCTGACACGGGCGCGGCGGTGCCCGCCCCGCTCGCCGCCCGGGCACGCCTGTGGCCCTCGCTGGCGGCCGTCTACCGGGCGCAGCTCTCCCGGGCCCGGGTCGCCCGCATCCCGCTCCTGTTCGTGGCGACCTTCCAGTCGCTGGGGATCATGGTGCTGATGCGGGGCGTGGTCGACGCCGGTGCGGAGGCGCGGGCGGTGGTCGCCGGGTCGAGCGTCCTCGTGGTGGCCTTCGTGGCGCTGAATCTGCTCGCCCAGCACTTCGGGCAGCTGCGCGCCGGCGGCGGGCTCGACCACTACGCGACACTGCCGGTGCCCCCGGCGGCCGTCGTACTGGGCGCGGCGGGCGCGTACGCGTCCTTCACCGTGCCGGGTGTGGTGGTGACGGCCGTCGCGGGCGCGGTGCTCTACCAACTGCCGCTGGGCGGGCTGTGGGTGCTGGGGGCGGTCATCCCGCTGGCCGGTGCCGCGCTGGCCGGGCTCGGCGCGGCCCTCGGGCTGCTGGCGCCCAAACCCGAACTCGCCACCCTCTGCGGCCAGCTGGGCATGTCCGCCGCGTTGCTGCTGGGCGTGCTGCCCGGCAGCCGGCTGCCGGAGCCGGTGGGCTGGGTGCGGGACCTGCTGCCCTCGACGTACGGGGTGGAGGCGCTGGCCCGTGCCTTCCAGACCCGGCCCGAGTGGGGACAGGCCGTGCTCGACCTGGGCGTGTGCGCCGCGGTCGGGGTGATCTCGCTGGCCGTCGCGACGTGGGCGTACCGCCGGGCGGCGGTGCGCTGAGGAG
>NZ_JBOHCV010000537.1:0-9261 GCF_050698815.1 Streptomyces sp. | reverse complement strand
TGGGGATAATCAGGCCCCTGACCTGCGATTTCATGATAGGCATGACACATGGTTCAGATCAGTCCCAGCATTCTCTCCGCCGACTTCGCGCGCCTCGCCGACGAGGCGGAGGCGGTGCACGGTGCCGACTGGCTCCATGTCGACGTCATGGACAGTCACTTCGTCCCCAACCTCACCCTCGGGACCCCCGTCGTCGAGGCGCTGAGCAAGGCGACCGGTATTCCGCTGGACTGTCACCTGATGATCGAGGAACCGGACCGCTGGGCACCGCAGTACGTGGAGGCCGGGGCCGGCTCCGTGACCTTCCACGCGGAGGCCGCGGCGGCGCCCGTACGGCTCGCGCGGGAGATCAGGGCCAAGGGCGCGCGCGCCTCGATGGCGCTCAAGCCGGCCACGCCCGTCGAGCTCTACGAGGACCTGCTGCCCGAGCTGGACATGCTGCTGGTGATGACGGTCGAGCCGGGGTTCGGCGGGCAGGCGTTCCTCGACATCATGCTGCCGAAGATCCGCCGGGCCCGGCGGCTGATGGACAAGCACGGACTGCAGATGTGGCTCCAGGTCGACGGCGGCGTCTCCGCCGACACCATCGAACAGTGCGCCGAGGCGGGTGCGGACGTCTTCGTCGCCGGTTCGTCGGTCTACGGCACGGACGATCCGGCGGCGGCCGTACGGGCGCTGCGCCACCAGGCCGAGGAGGCGGCGCGCCGGGCGGGGGAGGCCGTGTGAGCCGCCGGGGACGGCCCGCGCGCCCGGCCGGAGTGCGTGGACCGTGCACGGGTGGGATCAAGGTCACCCGGGATCTGCAAGGATGAACGCACAGCGCTATTGCGTACGTACGGCAAGACAGTGAGGTGAGTGCGGTGTCGTCGGGTCGGACCACGCGTATGGGGCCCGCCGAGCTCATGCAGGCGGCGGCGATGGCCCGCCGCTTCTACCTCGAGGGCAAGTCCAAGATCCAGATCGCGGACGAGTTCGGGGTGAGCCGTTTCAAGGTGGCGCGGGTGCTGGAAACCGCTCTGGAGCGGGACCTGATCCGGATCGAGATCAGGGTCCCCGCCGAGCTGGACGCCGATCGGTCGGACGCGCTGCGTGCCCGCTACGGGCTGCGGCACGTCGTCGTCGTCGAGTCGCCCTCCGAGGCGGCCGACGACGGAGCCGACCCGGAGAATCTGGGCGAGGTCGCGGCCGACCTGCTCGGCGAGCTGGTCACCGACGGCGATGTGCTCGGCCTCGCCTGGGGACGCTCCACCATCCACATGGCCGCCGCACTGCGCCAGCTGCCGCCGTGCACCGTCGTCCAGCTCACCGGCGTCTACGACGCGGGCACCGCCGACCGGGGCTCGGTCGAGGCGGTACGCCGGGCCGCCGAGGTCGCCGGCGGCGAGGCGCACCCCATCTACGCGCCGATGCTGCTCCCCGACACCGCCACCGCTGCCGCGCTGCGCGGCCAGACCGGCATCGCCCACGCCTTCGAGTACTTCGACAAGGTGACGGTCGCCGCCGTCTCCATCGGCTCATGGGAGCCGGGCATCTCCACGGTGCACGACATGCTCAGCGACTCCGAGCGTGAGCACTACTCCTCGCTCGGCGTGGCGGCCGAAATGTCCGCACACCTCTTCGACACCGGGGGCCGCCGGATCGGCAGGGACCTGGGGGAGCGGTGCATCACGGTCGAGGCCGAGCGGCTGCGGCGGGTTCCGGAAGTGGTCGCCATCGCGGGCGGCCAGCGCAAGGCGGAGGCCATCGGCGCGGTCCTCCGCTCCGGCCTGGTGACCAGCCTCGTCACGGACACCGCGGCGGCCGACTATCTGCTGATGGAGACCGGACCCGGTCCGAAACCCGCCCTGGAGCGGGCCGACCCGGACGGCTCCTGACCGCCGTTACGGACAGCGGTCAAGGGGGTACGGACGCGGACGGGGGAGCGTTCAAGGGGCGCGTTACTCTCGTGCCCGGCCGCGGCGATGCGGCCGTTCGCACTCTCCGAGGAGGCAGGGGCAGCCATGACCACGCAGCGCACCAAGCTGCCGGGTGTCGGCACGCAGTACGACATCGAGACCCGGGCCGGTCGCCATATCTCCGTCGTCGCACATCAGGACGGACGGCGCTTCCTCGGCTTCTATGAGCCCGATGACCCTGATGCCTGCCAGGCCACAGTGCCGCTCGACGCGGACGAGGCGTCGTCGCTCGCCGAACTGCTCGCTCCTCCCGACGCTCCCCGGCTCAGCGCCAGTGAAATGGACCTGGACCTGGTCACCGAGCGGATCCCGGTCACCAATCGGTCCCCGTACCGGAGCCGACCCCTGGGCGAGACCCGGGCGCGTACCCGCACCGGCGCCTACATCGTGGCGGTGCTGCGCCGCACCGGCCCGCACCCGTCACCCGGGCCGGAGTTCCGGCTCGAGCCGGGGGACTCGGTCGTGGCGGTCGGCACCAGGGAAGGCGTCGACGAGCTGGCGCGGATCATCGGCGGGACCTGACGGACGAAAGGGGACCGGCCGGCCACCACCGGCGGTACCGGCAAGAGAAGGAAGGGGCAGGTCGAGCTCGTGCACGACACCACCGTTCTGCTGATCGAACTGGGCGCCGTGATCCTCGGCCTGGGCCTCGTGGGGCGCTTCGCGGGACGCATCGGGATGTCTCCCATCCCGCTCTACCTGCTGGGCGGGCTCGCGTTCGGGCATGGCGGGTTCTTCCCGCTCTCCTCGAGCGAGGAATTCATCGAAGTCGGGGCGGAGATAGGGGTGCTCCTGCTCCTGCTCCTCCTCGGGCTCGAATACACCGCGTCCGAGCTGGTGACCAGCCTGAAGACCCAGTACCCCTCCGGCATCGTCGACTTCCTGCTCAACGCCACGCCCGGCGCGCTCGCCGGTCTCATCCTCGGCTGGGGCCCGGCGGGCGTAGTGGCGCTCGCCGGAGTCACCTGGATCTCCTCCTCCGGCGTCATCGCGAAGGTCCTCACCGATCTCGGCCGGCTCGGCAACCGTGAGACCCCGGTCATCCTCGGCATCCTCGTCATGGAGGACCTCTCCATGGCCGTCTATCTGCCGCTGCTGACCGCCCTGCTCGCCGGAGTCGGCATCGCGGGCGGCAGCGTCACCCTGCTGGTCGCCCTGGGCACCGTCGGCCTCGTCCTCTATCTCGCTCTGCGGCACGGCCGTTTCATCAGCCGCGCGGTCAGCTCCGATACGCCGGAGATGCTGCTGCTCGTCGTTCTCGGTCTCACCCTGCTCGTCGCGGGGGTCGCCCAGAAGCTCCAGGTCTCCGCCGCCGTCGGCGCCTTCCTGGTCGGCATCGCACTCTCCGGCGAGACGGCCGAACACGCCCGCACCCTGCTCAGTCCGCTGCGTGACCTGTTCGCCGCCGTCTTCTTCGTCTTCTTCGGTCTGTCCACCGCGCCGTCGGAGATCCCGCCGGTGCTGCTTCCGGCGCTGATGCTGGCCGTCGTCACGATCATCACCAAGATCATCACGGGCTGGTACGCGGCCCGGCGTGCGGGTATCAGCCGCCGCGGCAGACTACGGGCGGGCGGAGCCCTCGTCGCCCGTGGCGAGTTCTCCATCGTCATCGCCGGACTCGCCGTCAGTGCCGAGCCGCGCGTCGGCCCGCTCGCCACCGCCTATGTCCTGCTGCTGGTCATCGCGGGCCCACTGGCGGCCCGCTGGACGGAACCGGCGGTGGGCGCGCTGCGCCGGTTGCTGCGACGCGGCCCGTCCTCCGCCGGCGACACGTCCCGTTCAGCCCCCGCCGACGTACCGGAGCCGGTCAGGTCAGGGTCAGGCCGTATGCCGAGAGAACTTCCGTGATCGGCTGGTAGAAGGTGGAGCCACCGCCGGAACCCACGATGAAGCCGAGGGCGGTGCTGCCCGAGAAGGCCGGTCCGCCGGCGTCTCCCGGCTCCGAGGGAGCGGTCGACCGGAAGAGGCCGTTCACCGTGCCCTCGGGGTAGCTGACGGAGACGTTGACCGCCTGGACCGTGCCGCAGTGCAGGCCGCTGACCCGTCCGACGTGGCAGACCTGCTGCCCGACGGCGGGGCTGCCGGCGCCGGTGATGTCGAGAGGGTCGCCGCTGCCGGTGTCGACCTCTCCGGGGTGCGCGACGCCGGGGTTGGTGTAGCGGATCAGGCCGTAGTCGTTGCCGGGGAATGACGTACCCGCTGTGGAGCCGAAGGGGACGGTCATGGCGGGGTCCGCGTACCAGGTGCCGGCGCCGCTGGTACACCGACCCGGGGTGATGGCGTAGTCGCTGGTTCCGTCGGTGGCGTTGAAGCTCAGCGTGCAGACTCGTCCGGCGGCGTAGATCGGGTCTCCGCCGCGCAGGGTGAACTGCCGCGGGCCCGCGGAGGATTCGCCGGTTCCGCCCGGGGCGGCGGAGAGGTGCGCCGCCGCGGCGCCGGGCGCCGGTCCGAGCAGGGAGAGGAGGAGCAGCGCCGTGCCGGCCGTGACGCGCCGTAACCCCGCCGTGCCGCGTGGGCCGTCGGTAGATCTCCGCATCCTCATGCGTCGTCCTCTGTGGGCGAAGGCGGTCCGGCGCGGCCGGATCCGCGGCGGGCTCGCTCGGACCGCCCCATTGTCGGTGGTTCCGGCCAGCCGCACCAGACATCCGGAGCGAGCCGTTTCGGCCGGTTTCGGTCGTCCCAACCGGGCTCGTACGGGGAAGAGTTGGCAGGAAGCTGCCAGTGGATGAGCCTGATGGACAGAAGTCTCGACCCGCATTACGGCGCTCCCTAGGATGTGCGCGACCGGGGGACTTCCAAGTTGTCGGACTCGCAGAGGATGCCGTGATCTGATGAGTTGTGCATCGATATGCCCGCCGCAGATATGCCCGCGGCACAGCGCGTGGGTTTTCTGCTGATGCGAAGACCGGGGGCATTCTCCACGCCGTCACGACAACGGCACGACATTGGTTCGTGCCATGGGGACGCAGTGCGCGAAAAGGGGCCGCCCGACCATCTGCGGCCATTCCGGCGGGGATTGGGTTTCGAGTTCGACCGGTCCGGGCGATCCGGAAAGCGGGGGAGGACAAGCGAATGCGTTTTCAGCTGCTGGGGCCGTTGAGCATCGCGGACGGGCAGAACGCCGTCGTTCTTCAGCCCTCCAAGCCGACCAGTCTGCTCGCCGCGCTCCTCACCCATCCCAACACCGTTGTCGCCACCGGCTATCTGGTGCGCGCCGTATGGGACGAGGAGCAGCCGGCGACGGCAAGGGCCGCGCTGCAGACCTGTGTTCTGCGGCTGCGCAGGATCTTCACCAGGTACGGGATCGCCAACAGCGCCATTGAAGCGGTGCCCGGCGGCTACCGCATGGCGGCCGACGCCGCGACGCTCGATCTCGTCCGGTTCCGGGAGCTGGTACGGGAGTCACGGGCCGCGGCGGACTCCGAGACCGAGCTGTACCGGCTCAAGGAGGCTCTCGCGCTGTGGCACGGCCCGCTGCTGGCGAACGTCTCCTCGCAGATGCTGCACCGGGACGAAGTGCCCCGGCTGACGGAGGAGCGGTTGCGGGCGCTGGAGCGGGCCTGCGACATCGAGCTCGCGCTGGGGCGCTGCCGCCAGGTCCTCGTGGAGCTGTGGGAGGCCGCGCGCACCCACCCCGGCCATGAGCGTTTCTCCGAGCAGCTCATCGAGGCCCTGTACCGCACGGGGCGGCAGGCCGAAGCCTTCGCCGAGTACAGGCGGGTCAAGACCAGGCTCAAGGAGGAGCTCGGTGTCGATCCCGGCCCCTCCCTGCAGCGGCTGGAGCTTTCCATCCTGCGGGGCGAGGACCTCGGCATGCTCGCCGCGGACCGGGCGACCACCACGCCGCCGGCGATCGAGGGCGGCGGCCAGGCGGATCGTTCCGCCTCCGCGGCCGCGTCTCACCCCCTCCCGGCTCCCGTTCCGGCTGTACGGCCCGCGGCACCGGCGGCCGTGTCCTGCTTCACCGGGCGGACGGCCGACGGCGAGGCGATCACCGAGCGGCTCGTCTCCGGGCCCGGGGCGGGCCCGGCCCTCGTGGTCGTCTCCGGCGCCCCGGGCATCGGCAAGACGGCCCTCGCGCTCCAGACGGCGTACCGGATCCAGGACGCCTTCCCGGACGGCTGCTTCGTTCTTCCGATGGTCCGCCCGGACGGCGGCGTACTCAGCACGGACGAGGCACTGGCCGCGCTGGGGCCGCCGGCCACCGGTGACCGCCGGACGCTGCTGGTTCTCGATGACGCCCTGAGCGCCGATCAGGTACGTCCGCTGCTGCCCGCCGCGGAGGGCAGCGCCGTGATCGTGACGAGCCGGCGCGGTCTGGCCGGGCTGGTCGCCACGCACGGGGGACTCGTACACCGGCTCGGCGCGTTCGATCCGGCGGAATCCCGGCAGCTGCTGGTCAACACCCTTGGCATGGAGCGCGTCGAGGCGGAACCCGAGGCCGCGGACCGGCTGGCCTCACTGTGCGGCCACTTCCCGCTCGGTCTGCGGATCGCCGCGGCCCGGCTGCTGACCCGGCCGAGCCTGCGGATCGGCGACTGCGCCGACTGGCTGGCCGGCGATTCACCGACCCGGCTGGCCCTCGCCGACGACCCGCGGATGTCGGTGCCGAACGTCTTCCAGGGGGCGCTGGAGCGGCTGGAGCCGCGGCTGGCCGAGGCGTTCATCCGCGTCGGCAGCCAGCGCAGCCGCACCGTGTCGGGACCGGAGCAGGCCGAGCGGCTGGGATCGGCGGCGACGGCCGAGGAGATGCTCGAACGGCTGGCGGACGCGGGGCTGCTGGAGGAAGGGCCGCCGGGACCGTACCGGATGCACGAGCTGCTGCGGTGCTACGCGCGTCGACTAGCCGGTGAAGCCGATCCCGACGGTGATCCGGACCACGGCCGGGGGCAGCCCGCGATCGCTCCGCACTGAGCGCACCGCCAGCGCGCCGAAGAGCATCGCCACCGCGCCGACAGCATCGCCACAACGCCGGCAAGCACCGCGAAGACCCGCACCGCGCGTACCGCACCGACCCGCGCGGCGGAGCCGACCACGACCGACCATCCAGGGGTGTCACCGCACATGGCCACATCCGCCTACGAAGCCGTAGCCGCGACCCGTCCGCGCATCCGCCGCGACGTCCTCTTCACCGAAACACCGCAAGGGGTGCTCTTCCACAACGCCGACGGCGGCTTCCAGCTGACCGCCGCCTCGGCCTACCGGTTCGCCACCCTGATCGTCCCGCACCTGAACGGGCAGCACTCGGTCTCCGACATCTGCCACGGATTCGGCGACGGCCAGCGCGCCATGCTCGGCGAACTGGTCAGGACGCTCTACAGCCGCGGCTTCGCACGCGATGTCCCCGAGCCGGAAGGGGAGCCGGAGGGGCAGCCCCCGCCCGGGCTGCCCTCGCCGGAGGCGGCGCGCCGCTTCGCCCCGCAGATCGCCTACGTCGACCACTACACCGACGAGCCGGACCGCCGCTTCCAGCGTTTCCGGCAGGCGCGGGTCGCCGTGCTCGGCGACGACCTCGTCGCCCGCTGGTGTGCGCTCAGCCTGATCCGCAACGGCGGCGCCGCCATCGGGGTGCTGCCCGGCCTGGACAGGACCGTGATCGACGCCGAGGCACAGGAGGCGGCCGCCGACGGCTGCCCGGTGGAGCTGACCGTGCTCGCGGACGGCCGTGCCGAGGGCCGTTCCGGGGGCCCTGGCCGCGGTCACACGTGGGCGGAACTGGAGTCCTTCGACATCACCGTGGTCACCGGCGGACCGTTCGCCGCCCAACGGCTGTTCCCGCTGCTGCGGGCCGGGATTCCCGAGGGCCGTACGCTCATACCCGCCTGGTCCTACGGTGCCGACGCCGTCATGGGACCGCTGATGTCCCGTGACCGCACCGGCTGTTGGTCCTGCGCCGTGCTCCGGCTGGGCGCCAACGGCGGACCGGCGGCGGCGGCCGACCTGTGGAGCGCCCTCGCACTTCCCGGCGCCGGTCCGGCCGGCGGGAGCCCGGACGCCCCGCTGGCAGCGATGATCGGCAACATGCTCGGCTACGAGGTCTTCCGGCTGACCACCGGAGCCCTCCGGGCCGAGACCGACGGCCAACTGATCGTTCAGGACATGGAGTCGCTCGACGTCACCTCCGAGCCCCTGCTGCCGCACCCCCGCTGCCCCCGCTGCGCCGAGGTGGCACGGGACGCGGAAGCGGGTACGGCTGCCGACGCCGGCCGGGCCGCCGCGGCGGACCTCGCGACCGCCGGGGCCGGCGCGCTGCCCATGCCGACAGTGGCGACCGCCCGCGAAGCCGACGCCCTCGTCGAGGAGTTGAACAAGCGGTCGGGGCTGGTCCGCCCGCACGCCGGGGTGTTCACCCGGTTCGCCGACGAGTCCCTCACCCAGATACCGCTCAAGGCCGGCACCGTCGAGCTCGGCATCGGCCACGCCGGGCCACGCCGGATCGCCGCCTTCGACGTGCACCATGTGGCCGGTGCCCGAATACGCGCACTGAACGCCGCCGCCGTGGTGTACGCCGAGCACGTCGTACCCGCCGCACCGCTGCCGGTGCCGCCCCCGGGCCCGGAGCGTGAGACGGTGCCCGCCCTCGCGCCCGGCGCCTTCAGCACGGCGAGCGGCACCGGCGGCACAGCCGCCGAGGTGCCCGCCTGGAGTGTGGCGACCTCAATGATCACCAAGGAACGGATGCTGGTGCCGGCCGCCGCGGTGCGGACCCTGGGCCCGGCCAACGCCGGCCGGCTCTTCGAGCCGACGAGCGCCGGGAGCGGTGCGGGCTCGTCGCTCCCGGACGCCGCCGCCCGCGGCCTGCTCTCCGCGCTCGCCCATGACGCGCTGGTGCGGACGGTGCGCGGGGCGGCGGCGGCCCGCGTGGATCTCGACCCCCTGGTGCAGGAGGGCGCCGACGCCGAACTCACCTTCCTCGTACGCTCCGTGGCGACCCTCGGTCTCGAAGGGGAACTTCTGGACCTCGGGGAGAGCGGCCGGAGCGGGGTGCACGTCCTCCTCGCGCGCACGGCCGGAGAGTGGGCCGTCGGCAGCGAGACCAGCTGGACGGCTGCGGCGGCGGCCGCCCTGCGGGATCTGCTCGGGCGGATCCAGCTCGGCCGCGAGTACGGCAGCACTCCCGTCGACACCGGCGATCCGCTGCTGCGGGACCTCGCGCCGGGCACGCTCACCACCACCGACGCCACGACGGCGGCAGCGGGGGGTTCCGGCGACCCGGCCGCCTGGCCGGACGTGCTCGAGCGGCTGCGGGCCGCGGGTCTCCAGGCTGCCCCGCCGCTCGCGGCGGCGGAGGTCGCCGGCGTGCAGG
>NZ_JBOHCV010000536.1:0-17504 GCF_050698815.1 Streptomyces sp. | reverse complement strand
GTCGTGGGTTCCGCCCGGCAGGCCCTACCAGGCGGTCCGCTGTTCATCGTTCGGCAGCAGGATCCACAGCGCCAGGTAGAGCAGGAACTGCGGTCCCGGCAGCAGACAGGAGACCACGAAGATCAGCCGCATGGTGTTGGGACGCATACCGGTGCGGCGTGCCAGTCCGGAACACACACCGGCGATCATCCGGTCTTCGCGCGGGCGGGCAAGTGCGGGCATGGCGGGCTCCTTCACTTCGGTACGTCGCATGCTGTCGGGTTTCCACGCTAGTCGGGAGTCACACCCGGCGGCGTCGGACTACGGGGCCATTCCGACCCTGGCCGCCCTCGGGGTCGGACCCTGCCCCGTCTCCTCCCGGCGGGGGAGCGCGTCCTGCTCCCGGGCGCCGTAGGGCGAGGGCGAGGGCGGTGCCGCGTTCCGGCGCAGCCGCGCACGGAGCGGCGGGAAGACCAGCAGGCAGGCGAGGGCGACCCCGGTGGTGTTGAGCAGCACCGAGTCCACGTTCACGACGTGCCCGGGCACTCCCGACTGGAGCAGCACCTTGCCGGACGAGATCAGTGCGCCGAGGAAGACGGTACGTGCGCACGTACCCGGCAGCGACCGGTGCAGCCGCCCGGCCGCCAGTGGCAGCAGCACCCCGAGGGGTGCGAGCAGCAGCAGTTCGCCGCCCAGGCCGGCCAGCGCGTGGGCCAGGTCCGCCTCGCGGGCGAGATCCGCGCGGATGGTCGCGAAGGGCCGCAGATTCGCCGGCGCCACCCAGGGCACCGACAGCGGGCGCTGCGCCAGCCAGCCGAGGAGGAGCAGATGCGCGACCAGCAGGAGGATGCCCACGGCGCGGATACGGGAAGCGGAGGCGGCGGTACCGGAGCCATGGCCGGCATGCCCGGCACGGCCGGCTCTGCTGAAAGACTGCACGCCAGGAAAGACGCGACGACCCCGGCCCGCGGTTCCGGCCGTGTTCAGACGGGGGTCCCCGCGGTCGCGGCCGCCTCCGGCCGGGTGCGCAGCGCGGTCCCGCACTCGTACCGACGCAGCGGCTCGTCGGCTCCGGTCTCGTGCGCGGGGCCGCCGAGGGTCACGGACCGGTCCGTGCCGGAGGTGGCGGTGTCCGCGTACGTGCAGACGATCTGCGCGAGCGCGAACGACGGCAACTCGTCCAACGGCGTGCTCAGCCGCAGCGCGTCCCCCGGGTCCTCCCCGCGCGGTCCGTCGACCCGCAGTCCGCGTGGCACCGCCGTACGGAAGCCGGCCGACGACTCCTCGGCGTCCGGATCGGTCTGGAGCGCGACCAGCAGTTTGCGGGCCATGGGCAGCCGCTCCGCTTCGGAACCCCCGGGCACGCTGATGCGGCGCTCCACGGGGGACACGCGGGAGCCGCACGTGAGATAGACGCGGACGGGCAGGTTCCCGGTGCCGCCCTCATCGCCGGTCTCCCGGTCGCCGGGCAGCACGCAGCCCACCCGCGAGGGTGCGGGGCCGGCGTCCACGGGGACGGACGTGGAGCGGATGCCGCAGCCGGCCGCCAGCGCGCCGAGCAGGGCCACGCCCGCGAGTGCGCGTCTCATCGCTCGTTCCTCCTGTCGCCGTCGTCACCCGCACCGCGCCCGCTCCCGGCATCGCCGCCGACGCCGCTGTCGTTGCCGCCGCCCTCGGCACCGTCGCCCCGGTCGCCGCCATCGGCGACGTCCTGCGAGTCCCCGGTCTCGCGCGGCAGCCGGAGGGTGAAGACCGCGCCGCCCTCCGCTCCTCGGGCGTTACGGGCGGAGATGGAGCCGCCGTGGATGGGCGCGTTCTCCTGGGCGATGGACAGGCCCAGCCCGCTGCCCTCCGACCGCGGCCGGGACGCGCTGGCCTTGAAGAAGCGGTCGAAGACGTGCGGCAGCACGTCCGCCGGGATGCCGGGCCCCCGGTCGGCGACCTCGATCACCAGCTCACCGGCGCCCGAGGGCGAACGCTCCGTCCGTACCGACACCCGCACGGGCGAGCCCCCGTGCTTGAGCGCGTTGCCGATCAGGTTGGCGAGGATGACGTCGAGCCGCCGCGGGTCGAGACGCACCATCAGGCCACGGTCGGCGTCGAGTTCGACCGCGTCCAGCCAGGCCCGCGCGTCGATGCAGGCCGTGACCTGGTCCGCCACGTCGACGTCGTCGAGCACCAGTTTCGCCGTGCCGGCGTCGAAGCGGGTCACCTCCATCAGGTTCTCCACCAGGTCGTTCAGGCGCCGCGTCTCGCTGACCACCAGGGCCACGGCGGGCCCGATCATCGGGTCGAGGTTCTCCTGCTCCTCCTCCAGCACTTCGGTCACCGCGGAGATCGCGGTCATCGGCGTCCGCAGCTCGTGCGACATGTCGGCGACGAAGCGCCGCGAGGACTCCTCCCGCGCGCTCAGCTCGGCGACCCGGCTCTCCAGTGCCTCGGCGGTCCGGTTGAACGTACGGGACAGCTCGGCCAGTTCGTCCGTCCCCGTCACTTTCAGCCGGGTGTTCAGCTTTCCCTCGCCCAGCCGCCGGGCCGCGTCGCCCAGCCGCCGTACGGGCCGCAGCACGGTCGTCGCGGCGGCCTGCGCGAGCAGCATCGCGGCGACCAGGGCCAGCCCGGTGGCGATGCCCAGCGACCAGGCCAGCGAGTTGAGGTCGTCCAGCTCCGGCTGCAGCGACTTGCGCAGGTACCCGGAGGGTGTCGGCCCCTCGCCGGTCAGCTTCGCCCCGCCGACCAGGAAGGGCTCGCTGCCGTCCGCCGCGGTGGTGCGCTGCCAGTAGAGGTGGTACGGGGAGGAGTTGCCGTCACCGATCCGCCGTCGTTCGGCGACGGCGGCGCGCAGCCGTCCCGGTACGTCGCCCATCGAGAAGGCGTCCTGGTCCGAGGCGGCCGTGCACGGGGCGCCGGTCGCGTCCTCGCCGGTGAGCAGCACCTCGTAGTTCTGCGTGGTGCCGGCCATCTGCTCAGCAGTGTCCCGCAGTTGGCGGCAGTCGTAGCGCCGGGGCAGGCTGCCCGCGTGATCCTCCATCGACTTGCGGAAGTCGTTGAGCGCGGCGTTCTGGGTGCGGGTCAGTACGGCGTCCCGGTTGAGCCAGTACGCGATGCCCGAGGCCGACACCGCGGCCGTCAGTGCCACCAGGGCGAAGACGACGACCAGCCGCAGCCGCAGCGTCGGCAGCACACCGGCGAACCAGCCGCGCACGCGGAGGGAGGGGCGCGGCGGGTCGGTCACTGAGGAGCGTCCAGCCGGTAACCCACCCCGCGCACCGTGCGGATCAGCGTCGGCGAGGACGGCACGTCCTCGACCTTCGCGCGCAGCCGCTGCACGCAGGCGTCGACCAGCCGCGAGTCACCGAGATAGTCGTGCTCCCACACCAGCCGCAGCAGCTGCTGCCGGGACAGCGCCTGTCCGGGCCGCCGGCTCAGCTCCAGCAGCAACCGCAGCTCCGTCGGCGTCAGTTGCAGGTCTTCGCCGCTCTTGGTCACGGTCATCGCCGAGCGGTCGATGACCAGGCTGCCGTAGGTCGCCGCGTCGTTGGACTCGCGCTCGCCGCGCCGCATCACCGCCCGGATACGGGCGTCCAGCACCCGGCCCTGCACGGGCTTGACGACGTAGTCGTCCGCACCGGACTCCAGGCCCACGACCACATCGATGTCGTCGCTGCGCGCGGTCAGCAGAATGATCGGCAGCTGGTCGGTGCGGCGGATGCGACGGCACACCTCGAAGCCGTCGATGCCCGGCAGCATCACGTCCAGCACGATCAGGTCCGGCCGCTGCTCGCGCAGCAGTTTGAGACCGTCCTCGCCGGACGCGGCCGTCACCACGCGATGGCCCTGACGGGTCAGCCCCATCTCCAGAGCGGTACGAACAGCGTCATCGTCCTCGATCAGCAACAGGAAAGGCACACGCGCCATTCTGTCCCATGCCCCCCTCGGACTTCGACCGCCCGTAGGCGTCGGCCCTCGCCGGTCCGCCCCGCACGCCGCGGGACACGCCCACCAGCACCCTTGTGACACCGCTGTGACAGTCGGGGGACCTCGCGATGAAACTGCCCGGGCAATGTATACGACATCAGCAAGCGACAGGTTGGCCCGAGGGGGGCGCGAGATGAACACACTGCACGCCAACACCATCAGCGCAGTTATTCAGACGCGTCTGCACACCCCGTCGGTTCCGGCGAACCGCGTCGCCGACAAGTCCGCCGGGAGCGTACGGGGGTGCGCTCTGGGGGGCGGCGGACGGACACGTCCATCGCACATCGCTGCGGTGGATGGCCTCCGGGGGGAGGCCGGCACGGGAGACGGTGCGTACAGGGAGGAGCGGGGGGAGCGGCACGGGAGCGCGTCGGAGGCGGAGTTCACCGCCTACGTACGTGAGCGTCGCGCCTCCCTGTACGCGACCGCCTACCACCTCACCGGAGACCGCTTCGAGGCCGAAGACCTGCTCCAGAGCGCGCTGTTCTCGACGTACCGCGCCTGGGACCGGATCAGCGACAAGGCGGCCGTCGGCGGTTACCTGCGCCGCACCATGACGAACCTGCACATCAGCGCGTGGCGGCGCCGCAAGCTGAACGAATACCCGACCGAGGAGCTGCCGGAGACCGGCTGTGACCAGGACGCGATGCGCGGCACGGAGCTGCGCACCGTGCTCTGGCAGGCACTCGCCCGGCTGCCCGAACAGCAGCGCACGATGCTCGTGCTGCGCTACTACGAGGGCCGTACGGACCCGGAGATCGCCGACATACTGGACATCAGTGTCGGCACCGTGAAGAGCAGCATCTGGCGCTCGCTGCGCCGGCTGCGCTACGACGAGGTGCTCAGCTTCGGCCGGGACCAGGACGAGTCCTTCGGCGAGCTGGTCGCCTGAGCCGCCGGTCCCGGGACCTGGGAGGTCCGGGGCACGGGGGCAGGGGAGAAGAACGGGGGACGGAAGAGCGGGCACGGAGGGCCGGGGGGTCTGTCCGTGCCCGCTCTCCCACTTGTGCGCGCCGGCCGGTGTCGCCGCGGCCCGGGCTCTCAGGCGCGCGTACGCGCCGAACAGGCGGCGCTCAACTGCCCTATCCGCCCCGCCGCTTCGTCCCGCGCACACGGGTATGCGCCCAGCTCCCGGTGCCGCGCCACGATCGCGCCCTCCGCCCGCAGCAGCCGCCAGCCGCGGCGCAGCAGGAAGGGCACCGACTTCCGTCCCTCGCGCACGTCACGCAGCAGGCGTCGCCGGAAGGTGGTGACGGGCCGGCCGCGCAGACAGATCGCGTCGGCGAGCAGGCCCAGTTCGCGGCAGCGGGCCACGATGTCGGCGGCGAAGATCCCCTCGGCGATGAAGAGCGGAGCGCCGTCGCCCAGCGTGAGCGTCTCCGTGCCGATGCGGGCACTCAGGGAGATGTCGTAGAGCGGCACGGTCGTACGGCCCTTCGCGCACAGCTCCCGCACCGCCGCCACCGCGGCGTCGGCATCCCACGAGTGCGCCGAGTCCCAGTCCACGCCGATGCCGTGCGGCAACTGCGGCAGCGTCGGGTCCCCGCCCTCCTTGTAGAAGTCGTCGAGCCGCATCACGGGCAGCCCGCTGCGCACGGCCAGCCGGGACTTGCCCGCCCCGGAGGGCCCGGTCAGCAGGATGACGCGGGGTGCGGGGGATATGTCGCTGGGGACGGTCACGAGACCCCATTCTCACCCATCCCCCGGCCTGCGTAACCGTCCGGGCGCGGCCGGGCTCAGCCCACGCGGCCCAGATGTATCACCACGATGGTGATCTCCGATTCGGAGATCGCATAGATGACGCGGTACCTGCCGATGTGTATGCGGCGAAGATCCGATGTGCCCAGCGCGACGCTGCCCGCTGGACGGGGATCGACTGCAAGGAGGTCCACGGAGGCATAAACCTGCCGTAGACCGTCGGGGTCGTCCTTGATGAAGCGGGTGGCGGCGTCGGTGGCCTCCGTCTCCCAGATGACCGGGTGGTTCACTCGCCCACCAGGCCGAGACGCTTGCCGACTTCCTCGTGCGAGAGGTACTCCGCCGTGCCGGCCGCCACCTTTGCCTGGTACCGGGCGACGGCCAGCTCGTCCTCGAGGTCCATGAGGTCCTGCGGGTTGATCAGAATGGCCGCCGTGTGCCCGTGATCGGTGATCGCGATGCGGTCATGGGAGTGTGCGGCCCGCCGGACCAGGGTGCCGAACTGGGCTCGGGCTTCGGTCATGGGGTAGGAGACGTCGTCACTCATGACGAGAAGTGTACAGTTGTCGCTCCTTCTGGGCAGTGGATCCATCCCTGCCGTCGGGCCGGATGCCGGCAGCTGGAAGGGGTGCCCCCTCGCTGGGTGCCGATGGGTTGACGGGATTCTCGCCTGTGGGCGCGCGAGGTATTACTGTGTGTCGCCGAACAGTTACCCAACGTCTGACAGGTGGAATCCGTGAACTCTCGCCCACGACACGCGCGTAGGAACGAAACCCGGCACACCGCACGGCTGCTGCTGCGCGCGGGCCTGATGGCCACTGCGGCAGGCGCCGTCGTTGGTGCGACGGGAGGATCCGCGGCGGCCGCGCCGGCCGCCGCGCCGAACCAGCTCGACACCCCGGTCACCACTGCCAACTCGACCGCACTGGACAAGCCGGGCGGGCTCCCGGTCCACACGGTGACGGGAGGGCTGACCGGCGGCGCGGGCAAGGCCACCGGGCCCGTGAAGAGCCTCCGGGGCAACCCGATGGCCGGCAGTCGGTTCAACCCCGCCGACAACGCGGTGGGCACCCAGATCTCCGACCTCGAGCCGGTCGACACGGCTATGGCCACCGGGCCGCTGGCCAAGGGGCAGCCGGTGGGCGAACTCCCGGTCGCCGGCCAGGCGTCGAACCTGCTGCCCGGCTGAGGCCCCTCCGCATACGCCGGTCAGACGCCGACCGGGTGCCAGACCGTCTTCGTCTCCAGGAAGGCGAGCAGCCTGCCGGTGCCCGGGTCTGCGGACCAGTCCGGGTCCGCGGGGCCCGGGCGCAGCACTCGTTTGAGGTTGTCCGCCGCGGCGGTCTCCAGCTCCCGGGCCAGCTCCGTGTCCGCCGCCGCGCCCGCGAGGTCGATCGCGTTCACGTCCTGGTGGGCGGCGAGCGGGGCGGCGACCTCGTGCGTACGGCCGGAGAGGACGTTGACGACGCCACCCGGCACGTCGGAGGTGGCCAGCACCTCCGACAGCGAGAGCGCGGGGAGCGGCGCCCGCTCCGCGGGGACCAGCACCGCGGTGTTGCCCGTGACGATGACGGGGGCGAGCACCGAGACCAGGCCCAGGAAGGACGACTCCTGCGGCGCCAGTACGGCGACGACACCGGTCGGCTCGGGGGTGGAGAGGTTGAAGAAGGGGCCGGCGACGGGGTTGGCGCCGCCCGCCACCTGGGCCACCTTGTCGGACCAGCCCGCGTACCAGACCCAGCGGTCGATCGCGGCGTCGACCTGGGCGCTCGCGGCCGCCCCCGACACGCCCTCCGCGGCGGCCACTTCGGCCGCGAACTGCTCGCGGCGGCCCTCCAGCATCTCCGCGACGCGGTAGAGGACCTGGCCCCGGTTGTACGCGGTGGCGCCGGACCAGCCGCCGAACGCCTTGCGCGCGGCGACGACCGCGTCCCGTGCGTCCTTGCGTGACGACTGCGGCGCGTTGGCCAGCCAGTTGCCCTGGGAGTCGGTCACCTCGTACACCCGTCCGCTCTCGCTGCGCGGGAACTTGCCACCGATGAAGAGCTTGTACGTCTTCAGGACGTCGATCCGCGCCGGCGTACGCGGAGTACGCGACGCCGCCGGCTTCGCCGCCTTGGACGGCTTCGCCGACTTGGCCGACTCGGCCGTATTGGCCGTCTTATCGGACATCGAGGTAGGCCTCCAGACCGTGGCGGCCGCCCTCGCGGCCGAAGCCCGACTCCTGATAGCCGCCGAAGGGCGAGGTCGGGTCGAATTTGTTGAAGGTGTTGGCCCAGACGACGCCCGCCCGCAGCTGGTTCGCCATCGACAGGATGCGCGAGCCCTTCTCCGTCCAGATGCCCGCCGAGAGCCCGTAGGGCGTGTTGTTGGCCTTCGCCACGGCCTCGTCCGGGGTACGGAAGGTCAGTACGGACAGGACCGGCCCGAAGATCTCCTCGCGGGCGATCCGGTGTGCCTGGCTGACGTTGGTGAAGAGCGTCGGCGCGAACCAGTAGCCGCTGTCCGGCAACGCACAGGGCGCCGACCAGCGTTCGGCTCCCTCCGCTTCGCCGGAGTCCGCCAGGGCGGTGATACGGGCCAGCTGTTCGGCGGAGTTGATGGCGCCGACGTCGGTGTTCTTGTCGAGCGGATCGCCGACGCGCAGCGTGGCCAGGCGCCGCTTGAGCGCGTCCAGCAGCTCCTCCTGCACCGACTCCTGCACCAGCAGCCGCGAGCCGGCGCAGCAGACCTGGCCCTGGTTGAAGTAGATGCCGTTGACGATGCCCTCGACGGCCTGGTCGACGGGGGCGTCGTCGAAGACGATGTTGGCGCCCTTGCCGCCCAGTTCGAGGGTGAGCTTCTTGTGTGTACCGGCGACCGTACGGGCGATCGCCTTGCCGACGGCCGTGGAACCGGTGAAGGCCACCTTGTCGACGCCGGGGTGTGCGACCAGTTCGGCACCGGCCGTGCCGTCGCCGGTCAGGATGTTGACGACGCCCTTGGGCAGGCCGGCCTGGCGGCAGACGTCGGCGAAGAAGAGGGCGGAGAGCGGGGTCGTCTCGGCCGGCTTGAGCACCACGGTGTTGCCGGTGGCCAGGGCGGGAGCGATCTTCCAGGCGAGCATCAGCAGCGGGAAGTTCCAGGGGATGACCTGCGCGGCGACGCCGAGCGGCCGGGGCTCCCGTCCGCTCGTGCCTTTTGTCGTGCTCCGCCCGAACCCGGCGTGCTCGAGTTTGTCCGCCCACCCCGCGTAGTAGAAGAAGTGCGCGGCGACGAGCGGCAGGTCGGCGTCGCGGGTCTCCCGGATCGGCTTGCCGTTGTCCAGCGTCTCCAGCACGGCCAGTTCACGGGAGCGTTCCTGGATGACGCGGGCGATGCGGAAGAGGTACTTCGCGCGCTCGGCGCCGGGCAGCGCGGACCAGCCGGTGAAGGCCGTACGGGCGGCGCGTACCGCCGACTCGACGTCCTCGGTGCCCGCCTGGGCGACCTCGGAGAGCACTTCCTCGGTCGCGGGCGAGACGGTCTTGAAGACCTTGCCCGCCGCGGCCTCGCGAAACTCGCCGTCGATGAACAGCCCGTAGGAGGGGGCGATGTCGACGATCGCCCGGGACTCGGGGGCGGGGGCGTACGCGAAAATCTCGTCTGTCATAGGTGCTCAGTCCACCGTCACGTAGTCGGGACCGGAGTAGCGCCCGGTGCTCAGCTTCTGGCGCTGCATCAGCAGATCGTTGAGGAGACTGGAGGCGCCGAACCGGAACCAGTCGGGGCTCAGCCAGTCGGAGCCCACCGTCTCGTTCACCACGACCAGATACCGGATGGCGTCCTTCGCGGTACGGATGCCGCCCGCGGGCTTCACCCCGATCTGGGTGCCCGTCGCGGCGCGGAAGTCCCGTACGGCCTCCAGCATCAGCAGCGTGCCCGGCAGCGTGGCGTTGACCGCGACCTTGCCGGTCGAGGTCTTGATGAAGTCGGCGCCGGCGAGCATCGCCAGCCAGGAGGCGCGGCGGATGTTGTCGTACGTCGACAGCTCGCCGTTCTCGAAGATCACCTTCAGGTGGGCGGGCTCTCCCTGCGGTCGTGCGCAGGCCTCCTTCACGGCCTGGATCTCCTCGAAGACCTTGCCGTAGCGGCCCGCGAGGAAGGCGCCGCGGTCGATCACCATGTCGATCTCGTCGGCGCCGGCGGCGACGGCCTCACGGGTGTCGGCCAGTTTGACGGAGAGCGCCGCCCGGCCGGAGGGGAAGGCGGTCGCGACGGAGGCGACCTTGATCCCGGCACCGCCGCCCGCGGCCAGCGCCTGCTTGGCGGTGGCCGCCATGTCGGAGTAGACACAGATCGCGGCGACCTGCGGGCTGGTGCGGTCGGTCGGGTCGGGGTTGGCGCCCTTGGCGCACAGCGACCGCACCTTGCCGGGGGTGTCGGCGCCCTCGAGGGTGGTCAGGTCGATCATCGAGATGGCCAGGTCGATGGCGTACGCCTTCGCCGTGGTCTTGATCGAGCGGGTGCCGAGGGTCGCGGCGCGGGCTTCGAGCCCGACCGCGTCGACACCCGGCAGGCCATGCAGGTAGCGGCGCAGCGAGGCGTCGGACGCGGTCACGTCCGCCAGGGCGGCAGCAGCGGGAGACGCAGAAGACACAGTCACAAGGGGAGCATATCTACACGCGTAGCATCGTGGGTAGGGGTGGCCCCCTGATCCTGGGGCGGAGCCGGTCGGTGGAGCGCGGATCGATGCCGGACCGCAACGTCCGTCATCCGGACGGTCCGGCAGAATCGCCCCCATGAGTAGCGAGTCCCGACCCGAGCCCGAGCCTGAGCGCGCACCCGAACCCGAGTCCCGTCCGGAGTCCGGGGCGGGCTCCGGGGCCGACCCCGCGCCACCCGTGTACGCCGACCGCTGCTACCGCTCGGCGGCCGCCATGGGGGGCGGCGTCCTGCTGCTCCTGCTCGCCGCCTGGCTCGGCGGCGAGGCGCTGCTCAACGGCACGGCCCGCACCCGCTGGCTGGCCCTTTCCGGCCTCGTCTGCTTCGTCCCGCTGGTGGTCGCCTACACGCTCCGGCCCGCCGTCTACGCGAGCGACCGGCGGCTGCGCGTACGCAATCCCTTCCGCACCATCACCGTCCCCTGGGGCACGGTGGAAGGCCTGCGGGCGGGCTACTCCAGCGAAGTCATCGCCGACGGCACCAAGTACCAGCTGTGGTCGATCCCCGTCTCCCTGCGCGCGCGTAAGCGGGCCTCCCGGCAGACGGAACGCGCCGCCCGGGGCGGCGGGGGCCCGGCCCGGGGCGGCGGCTTCCTCGGTTTCGGCGGAGTTCCGGTGGTGCCGGAGCCGGACGACGCCGCCGAGCGGCGCGCACCGTCCGACCAGGCGATCGACGAACTGCGCGCGCTCGCGACGGACAACGGCGAAAAGCCGTCCGCGCAGGGCGAGGTGGCGGTCCGCTGGGCCTACGAGATCGCCGCCCCGGCCCTCGTCGGCGCCATCGCCCTGACGATCCTGTTCGTGAGCGGCTGACCGGAGTCACCGGCGCTGTTCCTTCTGAGGGAACGAGAAGGTTTTCCGCGTTCAGACAGCGACGACATCCACGCCTGACTCCAGCCCTTTGAAGTCGTCCGCGTTCCGTGTGTAGAGGGGGAGACCTTGCGCAGCTGCTGTCGCTGCGACCATGAGGTCCATCCGCCGGGGGCGGGGATCGCGGTTCGCCTTCAGGGTGAGCGCTACCAGAGTGCCGAATCTGCGCGCGGCCTCCCGATCGAATGGAACCGACGCGAATTCAGCCTCTGCATCCGCGAGGCGCTGTGCCCGGGCCAGTATGACGACAGGATCTTTGGCCATCGCCACGCCTTGAGCGAGCTCAGCGAGGACAACGGACGGGAGAGCCGCCTCCACCGGCAGCGAAGACTGGTTGATGTCCGGTAGGTCGATTACCACACAGGTGTCGAGCAGTCCGCGCTCGTGTCGCTCGATCATCGGTGCTCGCCCTCGTCGCCGTCGGTCACCCGGTCCTCGTCGCCGTAGAACTCGTCGGCCTCAGCGCGAAGTTGCGCGCTGTCGACCCGCGGAGCATTGCGCCACTTTCGCTGAAGCTCGTCGACTGGGACGAACCGGCGACGAGGGGTGATCGGCCGGACTTCCGCGATCTCCGTACCGTTTCGCGTGATGTGGTAAACGGCCCCGGCCTCGACATCGTCGAGCACGGCCTTGGAACGAGCTGCCAGCTCCCGTTGGGTGATGGTCTTCATGGAGCCACTGTAATACAACGCATTACGGTGTGCCACGTCGAGTGTGTCACGGCCGAATGGTGTCGGGTGTCTGCGGGCCATGCTCGGGACGCGGGCCGCGACGGGTGACCGTCCTGTCGACGCGCTGAGCGGCTGCGACAGAATGCAGGCATGTCCGAGATCCACACTCCCCGCCTCACCCTCCGCCACTTCGATGACGACGACGTCGCACAGATGGCGGAGATCAACGCCGACCCCCAGGTCATGCGCTGGGTCGGCGACGGCTCGGTCGGGGACCTCGAGCAGACCGTCGAGGCCATGGAGCGCTGGGAGGAGGAGTGGGACGAGGAGGGCTTCGGCCTTTTCGCCGTCGAGCTGCGCGGCTCGGGCGAACTGGCCGGTTTCACCGGCCTGTCCGTGCCCACCTTCCTGCCGGAGGTGCTGCCCGCGGTGGAGATCGGCTGGCGGCTCGGTCGCCAGTTCTGGGGTCAGGGTTACGCGTCCGAAGCGGCCCACGCCGCGATGGAGTTCGCCCTCCAGGACCGCGGCCTGGACCGCCTCATCAGCATCAGCCGGGTGGGCAACGAAGCCTCCGAGAACGTGATGCGCAAGCTCGGCATGACGCTGGAGCGCGAAACGACGCACCCGGAGTACGGGTTTCCGCTGCGTGTCCACGCGATCGACCTCACGGAATTCGAGGCGTGAGAATCTTGCCGCGCTCTCTTCAAGTCCCGCTGCGTGAGGGTCCGCACAGCTGAGCGTGCGGGTCGTGACAGGGCGCCCCGCGCACACTCACACGAGTGAAATCGCGACTCCCGCACCCTGACAGGCGAACCGATTCTCTCATCGGCTGATCAGCCGGATTCGGGTAACGGGGAGAGAAACGCATATCGTCATGAGAAATCGTGATCTCTTGTCCGGGGGTCCTTTCGTGAGGAATCTGGTGGGCGTCGCTCGTCTTCGGGTGACCGGCCGCCCAGGCCGAACGAGGGAAAGAGAAAGCGAGAAACACAGAGTGAAGATCCGTAAATCTCTGGCCATGCTGGGAGCGAGCGTCACGCTCGCGCTCGGCTTCGGCGGGGTCATGGCGCCTGCGGCCCACGCGGCCACCCCGACGTGGAACGACGCCGGCTACACGCAGACCGACCTCCGTACCGGTGCCGCCGAGACCGGGGCCGCCGTGGAATCCACCGGCGGCACAGCCGTGCAGCCGCCGATGTCCGCGGCGTCGCTGCACTGCTGGGACCCCTACCGCTCGGGTCGGGTGTTCGCGCTCTCCTGCTCGGGGGCTCGCTACTACATCTTCGCCGACTGCTCGAACAACCGTCGCTACGCGGTCGGTCCGCTGTCCGGAGCCAAGCGCGTGGCCATCAGGTGCCCGTACGGCACGTACGCCGTGCGCGGCGGTGCGTACGGCTACTGAGGCATGATCCGGGCCCGCTGAGGACGTCAGGCCTGCGTGCCACGTTCTCAGCGAGCCTGCGGCCAAGCGAACACGCAGTGGGCGCTCGATATCGTGCGCCCACTGCATAAAGGCAGGTCAGGGCGATGCTTCGTAGCGGCTTGCCAGCGTCGCCACGGTCCGGGCGACGGCCTGGCGCAGCTCGGGCGGGGCGAGTACGTCGGCCTCGGCGCCCAGCCGGAGCAGGTCGCCGACGGCGACGGCTTGCGTCTCCACGGGTAGCTCCACCTCCACCCAGCCTTCGCCATCCGGCGGCGCCGCTCCCTCAAGGGCCCGGGTGCCGACCGCGCCGAACTGCATGGGAAGAATTTCTGGGAGGGGGAGAGGCGAAGCCGCGCCGTTCCCTTGTACAGCGCGGCCTCAAGGTACGGAACCGGGTCGGCATCCCGGAACCAGGCCGGTGCGTCCAGGTGGAACCGGTCCTGGACGCGCCGGGTCCGCTCGGCGAGTTCGGCGGGCAGCGCGGCCCGCAGCTTCAGCTGGGCGGTGGCCAGCACTGCGCCGCCAACCCGCACGGGTTGACCGGGGCGATCATCCCGGCGGCGAACGCGAGGGCGAGCAGGCCGTTCACTTCGCTCCCGCCTTCTTGAGGGCAGTCTGGGTCTGGTCGCGGCCGGGGTCGGTGGCCCGGCAGGTGACCTTGCCGGCCGGGTCGACGACGATCAGGGTGGACAGCGCGGCGACCTTGTACCGCTGGGAGAGCGCGGCGCCTTCATCGATGGCCGCGGGTAGTTCGGGGGCCTTGATGTAGGTGAGGAACTACCGGATCGTCTGCGGCGATTCGCTGGGGTCCATGTCCACGGCGAGGGCAAGGACGGTACGGCGGGGCAGGGATGTCGTCATGGGCGGTACGGGCCTTCCTGGTCGGCCGGGGTGTGCGGGCGGTCCCGGTCGGCGGGGTTCTTGGCAGGTCCGGTGGGCGGGCAGCAGGCATCGCGGCCGGATCGGCGGCGACGGACAATCGCGGTGCTCGCGGCGGCCACCAGTACGACGGCAGCGGCGATCAGCCAGGGGTTGCCCAGGACTCCGCCGATTCCGGCGAGCGCACCACCGGCGATCAGGGCGGGCAGGGCGCAGCAGGCGATCATCAGCAGGGCAACGCCGGTTCCGGCCGCGGCTGTACCGGCGCCGGAGGACTCTTTGTTGCGGCCGGGGGGCCGGTGGGTGGCAGGCATGGCGAACTCTCCTTGCGGCTCAGTCCTGGCTGTCGGGGATGCGGGTGCAGCAGGTCAGAGCGGTGGCGTTGTCCGCGGCCAGCGAGCGGGCCAGCACGACCAGGTCCGCCACCCGCGGGTCGCCGACGGAGTAGCGCAGCTTCTTGCCGTCCCGGCGGGCGGTCACATAGCCGCAGTCCACGAGGCAGGACAGGTGGACGGAGGCCCGGGGCTGGGAGATTCCCGCGTGCTCGACGCACTCGGCGGAGGTGCGCTCGCCGCGCAGGATGAACTCCAGCAGCTTCAGCCGGGTGGGGTCCGCCAGGGCGCGGAAAAACTTCGCGACCGTGTCCAGATGGGTGCACGGGATGTCGTCGGCGGCCGAGGCCGACGAGATGGGGGTGTCAAGGCGTTGGGGCATACGGATGGCCTCCACAACTGGAACTATTCGCCTGCCCACATAGTATGGTGACAGTGAGCTATTCGGCAAGGCGCATAGCAGCTGGTCCAGAATTCTGGGCTCCGTACGAGGAGGCAGCACCGTGACCACAACGGAATCCGGCTTCGACCTGGCGGTCATCGGCTCCGGTTCGGCGGCGTTCGCCGCCGCCATCGCCGCCACCAACCAGGGCAGGCGGGTGGTGATGGTCGAGCGCGGCACCACCGGCGGTACCTGTGTGAACGTGGGCTGCGTGCCCTCCAAGGCGCTGCTGGCCGCCGCCGACGCCCGCCACACCGCCGCCACGGCGGGGCGCTTCCCCGGCCTGGCCCCGGCCGAACTGCCCGTCGGCCTCCCGGCGCTGATCGGCGGCAAGGACGCCCTGGTGGAGCAGCTGCGGGCGGAGAAGTACACCGGCCTCGCGGACGACTACGGCTGGGAGATCGTGCACGGCGCCGCCGCGTTCGCCGGGTCCACCGAGGCCCCGGTGCTTCAGGTGGCGCTGAACGACGGCGGCACCCGCCGGATCGAGGCTGGCCAGTACCTGATCGCGACCGGCTCCGCCCCCTGGGAGCCGCCGGTACCCGGGCTGGCCGAGGCGGGATTCCTGACGTCCACCACGGCGATGGAACTCGACGTGCTGCCGGCGTCGATGGTGGTGGTGGGCGGGAACGCGGTCGGCCTGGAGCAGGCCCAACTGTTCGCCCGCCTCGGCACCCAAGTGACCGTCATCGAGGCACTGGACCGGCTCGCCCCGTTCGAGGAGCCCGAGGTCTCCGCCGTGATCGAGGAGGTCTTCGCCGGTGAGCGCATCGCCGTGCACACCGCCACCACCCTCACCGCCGTGCGGCGAGACGGCAGCGGCTACACCCTCACCGCCGCCCGAGCCGGTCAGCTGGTCGAGCTGCGCGCCGAGCAGTTGCTGATCGCGACCGGCCGCCGCCCGGTCACCGCCGGCTTGGGCCTGGAGGCGGTCGGGGTGAAGACCGGGCCCCGCGGCGAGGTCGTCGTGGACGACTACCTGCGCACCACCAACGAGCGAATCTGGGCCGCCGGTGACGTCGCCGGAGGTCCGCAGCTCGTGTACGTCGCCGCCGCCCAGGGCACGCTGGTCTCCGACAACGCGCTCGGCGGGACGGAACGGACCCTGGACTACGCCGCGCTGCCGCGCGTGACGTTCACCAGCCCGGCCATCGCGTCGGCCGGGATGACCGATGCCCAGGCCGCCGAGGCCGGGCTGCCCTGCGACTGCCGGGTGCTGCCCCTGGAGTACGTGCCGCGGGCGCTGGCCAACCGCGACACCCGCGGCCTGGTCAAGCTCGTCACCGACGCCCGCACCGGCCGCGTGCTCGGCGTCCACGTGATCGCCGACGCCGCGGGCGAGATCATCACCGCCGCCACCTACACCCTCACCGCCGCCATGACCGTCGACCAGCTCGCCCACACCTGGGCCCCGTACCTGACCATGGCCGAAGCCCTCAAGCTCGCCGCCCAGACCTTCACCTCGGACGTCGCCAAGCTCTCCTGCTGCGCCGGCTGACCCACCACCCCCAAGGCAAGGAACACCGATCGTGGAGACTACGGCTCAGCAGCTCGCCGCCCGCCTGACCGCCGCGTTCAACGGCGGCGGCGCCGCCAGCGCCCGCCCCTGGCTGTGGCGCCCGCTCCTCCAACTCCTGGCCACCGGCCGGCCGGTCACCATCGACCAGCTCGCCACGGCCACCGGCCACACCACCGACCAGGTCCGCGAGGCACTCGCCGCCAATCCCGACACCGAATACGACCAGGACGGCCGCATCGTCGGCAGCGGCCTGACCCAGAACCCCACCCCGCACCGCTTCGAGACCGACGGCCAGCAGCTGCACACCTGGTGCGCGCTGGACACCCTGGTCTTCCCCGCCGTCCTCGGACAGAGCGCCCAGGTGAACTCCCCCTGCCACACCACCGGCACCCCCGTGCACGTGAGCGTCGAACCGGACCGGGTCACCCACGTCGAGCCCGCCACCGCCGTCGTCTCGATCGTCACCCCCGAAGCCCCGGCCTCCATCCGCTCCGCCTTCTGCAACCAGGTCCACTTCTTCGCCAGCGCCGACGCCGCGAAACCGTGGTTGGCCGAGCACCCCGGCGCCACCGTCCTGCCCGTCGCTGACGCCTACACGCTCGGCCGACCCCTCACCGCATCGCTCCTGACGGGCGACACCGCATCCGGCTGCTGCTGAAAAGCCGCCCCGGCGTTCCGCCGTCTCCACGGTGGGCAGCCCGGAGCGGGCGACCCCTCACCACAAAGGGAGGGAGGAAGACCATGGCGATGCACCGTTGCCGAGGACCTCGCGCTGGGCGCGGCCTCCGGCTACCTAGTAGGTCCTGGTCAGACGCCCGCCGCCGTGCCCAGGTCGGACTTCAACGCGGCCAGCACCGTCGCGGCGCGGGCGCGGGCGGTCGGCAGGGCCGCTCGGTCACCCACCGGGAGCACGACCTCCAGGTAGCACTTCAGCTTCGGCTCCGTGCCGCTCGGGCGCACCACCACGCGGGCCTTCTCCACGCCGGCTGCCGGGTCGCCGGACAGCTGGTAGCGCAGGCCGTCGGTGGGCG
>NZ_JBOHCV010000535.1:0-21861 GCF_050698815.1 Streptomyces sp. | reverse complement strand
GGCCTCGGGGGAGCGGCGGGGAACGGGGGCGGCGGGCATGCGGCCGGGCACGGCGCCGCCGGTGCCGCGATGCCGGCCGACGACGCCGTCGACTCCCCACTGGAGTGCCTGCGCACCGCGACCCGTGCCGCCCTGTCCTTCCTCGACGGCCCGATGCTCCTGGGTCACCTCCTCGCCGCGCTCGTCCTCGGCTGGCTGCTGCACCGCGGCGACGCGGCGCTGTGGCGGCTGGTACGACTGTCGGCACGCGCGGCCCGTACGGCGCTCACGCATGTACGGGCGCTGAGCACAGCGATCGCTTGCGTACGGGCAATGGGCGCGGGCCTGCTTCCGTACGCCCCCGCGCGGATCGGCGCCGAGGGGGCGCGCGAGGAGAACGTGCCCCGTTCCGTACTGCTGCACCACTCGGTGCACCGGCGCGGACCCCCACGGCGGACGCGGACAGAGAGCTTCGCACTCGCGGCCTGACGCACGACGCCCACGACGGAACGGCGGCGTGCGCCCTCGCTACGTGCCCTGTCCTGCGCCGTGCCGTCCAGTCCGTGTTCCGTCCCGCATTCCCAGGAGCCATTGCTCATGCAGACCAGTCCGCGCCGTCGACTCGCGACCGTCGGCGCCCTCGCCGCCACCTCCCTCATGCTGTGCGCCGGGCCCGCCTTCGCCCACGTCGGCGTCGACCCGGAAGAAGCCGAACAGGGCGGCTACAGCGTCGTGAACTTCAAGGTCCCCAACGAGCGGGACGACGCCGCCACCACCAAGGTGGAGGTCAGCCTCCCCACCGACCACCCCCTCAGCTCCGTCATGCCGCAGCCGGTGCCCGGCTGGGACGTGAAGATCACCAAGTCCGAGCTGGACAAGCCGATCGAGGTGCACGGCGAGAAGATCACCGAGGCCGTCACCAAGGTCACCTGGAGTGGCGGCAAGATCAAGCCGGGCGAGTTCCAGCAGTTCCCCGTCTCCATGGGGCAACTGCCCGAGGATGCGGACCAGTTCGTCTTCAAGGCGCTGCAGACCTACGACGACAAGCAGGTCGTGCGCTGGATCGAGGAGCCGAAGGAGGGTCAGCCCGAGCCGGAGAGCCCGGCTCCGGTGCTCAAGCTGACCCCCGCCACCGGGGACGCGCACGGCAACGGCGCGGACAGCAAGGACGATGACGGCAAGAACGCGGGTGACGGCGCGGAGAAGACCTCCACCGACACCGGTTCCGCCGCCGCCGGTTCGGCGGAGGACGGCGGCTCCGACAGCACGGCGCGGGTACTCGGCGCCATCGGCATCGTCATCGGCGTAGCGGGCGTCGCCTTCGGCGTGCTGGCCGGCCGGCGCCGCACCCCGTAGCAGCCCGGTGGCGGGGCCGCCCGTACCCGCGCGCCCGCGTGCGTGCGGGCGGCCCCCGCCCAGCCGGCCCGGACAGATCAGAACAGAACAGAACGATCGAACTCGCGAACCTGCGAACGACCGGAAAGCCAGAAAGCCAGTGCTCTATGCGTAAGACCAGAAAGCTCACCGCCGCGGCCGCCGCGGCGCTCGCCCTGTCGGGCGTGCTCGCCCTCTCCGCCTGCGGCTCCGGCTCCGGAGCGGGCGGGGGAGACGGCGACGGCAAGGCCGTCGCCTCCGTCGAACCGCGGAAGAAGGGCGGGACGGTGCTCGACCGGCCCTTCGACAAGCCGGACCTCACCCTCACCGACACCGACGGCGAGGAGTACGACCTGATCGAGGAGACGAAGGGCAAGGCGGTGCTGCTCTACTTCGGCTACACCCACTGTCCCGACGTCTGCCCGCTGACCGTCGGCAACATCGCCGCCGCCAAGACCGAACTGTCCCCAGCGCAGCGGAAGGACCTGCGGGTCGTCTTCGTCACCTCCGACCCCAAACGCGACACCCCGAAGGAACTCGGCAGCTGGCTGCACGGCCAGGACCCCTCCTTCACCGGGCTCACCGGCGACTTCGACACCATCCAGGCGGGCGCGCGCAGTGTCGGGATCAACATCGAGCCGTCCTACAAGCGGAAGAACGGTGACGTCGTCTCCTCGCACGGCGCGCAACTGCTCGCCTTCTCGCCCGAGGACGACAAGGCGCACGTCCTCTACACCGAAGGCAACACCGGCCCGGAGGTCCTGAAGAAGGAACTCCCCAAGATCATCAAGGGGGAGACCCCGTGACCCGCGGGCGGGCGCACCGCTCGGTGGCCGTGGTGCTGGCCGCGGCGGGAGCGCTCGCGCTCTCCGCCTGCGGTTCCGGTTCCGGTGACGCGCGGCCGGAGCTGACCGTACGCGGCGCCTACGTACCGGAGCCGGTGACGGCCGACATGGCAGCCGGCTTCCTCACCGTGCGGAACACCGGTGCCGCCGGGGACACCTTGACCTCGGTCACCAGTGGCATCTCCGACGACGTACAGCTGCACCGGACGAAGGGGCAGCAGATGCTGCGAGTGAAGGCGCTGCCCGTACCCGCGAACGGAGAGCTGCGTCTCGGCAGAGGCGGAGACCACCTCATGCTCCAGGATCTCGAGCGGAAGCCGAAGCAGGGCGAGAAGGTGCGGGTCACGCTGCACTTCGAGAAGTCCGACGCCGTGCGGGTCTCGATGCCCGTCGAGGCGACGAACCACGTACCGGAGAAATGAGGGTCTGACTCGTGCTGTTCACCACCACCGGGCACTCCCGAACCGCCGCGCCGGTCGCACTGCTGTGCGCCGTGGTGTGCGCGCTGCTGACCGTGCTCGGCAGCGCCACCCCGGCCGCCGCGCACGCGGTGCTGACCGGCAGCAGCCCGGCGAAGGGTTCGGTGGTGAGCAGTGCTCCCCGGCAGGTCACCCTGAGCTTCTCGGAGGGTGTCTCGGTACTGGACGGTTCGATCCGGGTGCTGGACCCCAAGGGCAAGCGCGTCGACCGCGGCACGGTGACTGACATCGGGGGCACGGACAGCGGCGCGGCCGTCAAGCGTGCCGTCGGTCTCAAGTCGGGCATCCCCAAGGGCACTTACACCGTCGCCTGGCAGGCCGTCTCCGACGACAGCCACCCCGTCTCGGGAGCCTTCACCTTCTCCGTCGGCGCTCCGTCCAAGACCACGGCGCAGGTCGCGGAGGAGGGCGCGAAGACCGGCGGCGGCGTGGTGGGCTCGCTGTACGTGTGGGGGCGGTACGCCGCCTACACGGGCTTCATCCTGCTGGTCGGCGGCGCCGCCTTCGTGCTCGCCTGCTGGCCGCGCGGCGCGCGCGTACGGCAGGTGCGGCGACTGGTGGTGACCGGCTGGCTGACGCTGGCCGGAGCCACCTTGCTGACGCTGCTGCTGCGCAACTCCTATGTCGGAGGGGGTGCGTTGAGCGAGGTCTTCGACCTGGGCGGCCTGCGGGCGGTGCTGGAGACGAAGCCGGGCGCGGCCCTCGTCTCCCGGCTGCTGCTGCTGGGGGCTGCGGCGTTGTTCATAGCGGTGCTGTTCGGTGCGTACGCGCGGGACCGGGAGTCGTCCGAGCGGCGCGACCTCGTCTTCGGGCTGTCCCTCGGCGGCGGCGTCATCGCGGCCGGGCTGGGCGCGACCTGGGCGATGGCCGAACACGCCTCCACGGGCGTGCAGTCGAGCGTGGCGATGCCGGTCGACGTGCTCCATCTGCTGGCCGTGGCCGCGTGGTTGGGCGGGCTGGCCACCCTGCTGACGGCACTGCACGGGGATACTCCGCCGGCCCATGGCGTGGTGCGGCGCTTCTCGCGGATCGCCTTCGGCAGCGTGCTGGTGCTGGCGTCGACCGGGGTGTACCAGTCCTGGCGGCAGCTCGGTTCCTGGAGCGCGCTCACCGGCACCTTGTACGGGCGGCTGCTGATGGTCAAGGTGGGCCTGGTGGTGCTGCTCGTCGGGGTCGCCTCGATATCGCGCCGCTGGACGGGGCGACTGGGGCCTGTCCCGGGTGACGTGGCGGCGGCCGGGGAGGACCCGGTACGGGAGGCGGAGCCGGTGACCGTCGGCGCGGACGGCGCTGCCGGTGGTGCCGAAGCGGGTTCCGGTTCGGGTTCGGGTTCCGACTCCGACCGCGCCGGCCAGCTCGCCCGGCAGCAGGCCGCCGTCGACAGTACGCGCCGGAAGAAGGCCCGCGAGGCGGACCCCGCCCGGACGGGCCTGCGCCGCTCCGTACTGGCCGAAGCCGGAATCGCCGTCGTGCTGCTCATGGTGACCACCGCCCTCACCAACACCGAGCCCGGCCGTACGGAAGAGGCCACGCGTGCCGACGGCGCCGGCACGGACACCGGCACCGGCGCCGCTCCCCCCATGCACGCCGGCGCCATCGGCGTCCAGCTCCCCTTCGACACCGGCGGCCCGGACGGCAAGGGCACGGCCGAACTCCGGCTCACCCCCGGCCAGAAGGGCCGCAACGCCCTGCGCGTCACCACCACGGCACGCGACGGCAAGCCCCTCGACGCCCCCGAGGTGAAGGTCGCCCTCACCCTGCCCGCCAAGGACATCGGCCCGATCCCCGTCACCCTCGAACGGGTCCGGGGCAAGACGGGGCAGTGGCGCGCCGTCGACCTCCAGGTACCCATCGCCGGAGACTGGAAGGCGGCGGTGACCGTCCGTACGTCGGACATCGACCAGGTCACCAAGAACGGGACTTTGGAGATCGAGTGACCCAGCACGACCACGAACCCCACCCCGTCTCCCGGCGACGCCTGCTCGGCACCGTCAGCGCGGCCGGCGCCTCCGGACTCGCCCTGGGTGCGACCGGCGCCGCCGCCGCACAGGCGGTCGGCCAGGACGAACCGCGGCCTCCCGCGCTCAGCACGGTCGGTTCGACGCGGGTGCCCTTCCACGGCGCCCACCAGGCGGGCATCACCACCCCGGCGCAGGCACACGGTCATCTCCTCGCCTTCGACCTGAAGCCCGGCGCGGGCCGCAAGCAGGCCGCGACGTTGCTGCGGCGCTGGTCGGCGACGGCACGCGAGCTCATGGCGGGCGAGCCGTCCGCGCGGAACTCGCGGAACGCACAGAACACCGGCATCGCGCTGGACGCCGGACCCTGCTCGCTCACCGTCACCTTCGGCTTCGGGCGCACCTTCTTCTCCCGTACGGGCCTGACCGACCAGCTGCCCGACGCACTGGCGCCGCTCCCCGAGTTCTCCTCCGACGCCCTCGACAAGAGCCGCTCGAACGGTGACCTGTGGGTGCAGATCGGCGCCGACGACGGGCTCGTCGCCTTCGACGCCCTGCGCCTGATCCAGCGGCAGGCCGCCGGTACGGCACGACTGCGCTGGCAGATGAACGGCTTCAACCGGACGCCCGGCGCCACGTCCCGCCCGATGACCGTACGCAACCTGATGGGTCAGGTCGACGGCAGCAGGAACCCCAAGCCGTCCGAGCGGAACTTCGACGAGCGGATCTTCGTACCCGGCTCCGGTTCCAGCTCCGGTTCCGGTTCCGGTTCCTGGCTGGCCGGCGGCTCGTACGCGGTCGTCCGCCGCATCCGGATGCTGCTCGACGACTGGGACGAACAGTCGCCGTCCGCACAGGAGAAGGTCATCGGGCGCCGCAAGTCCGACGGAGCACCGCTCACCGGCGGCGGCGAGCACACCCGCCCCGACCTCGACAAGCGGAGCGCCGACGGCTCCCCCGTCATCGCCGCCAACGCCCACGTCCGGGTCACGGCACCCGCCTCGAACGGGGGCGCGGCCATGCTGCGCCGCGGCTTCTCGTACCACGACGGTTTCCGCGACGACGGAGCACCGGACGCCGGACTGCTCTTCGTCGCCTGGCAGGCCGACCCCCTGCGCGGCTTCGTGCCGGTGCAGCGCAAGCTCGACCGGGGCGACGCCCTCTCCCCCTTCATCCGGCACGAGGCGAGCGGGCTCTTCGCGGTGCCGGGCGGCCCGGCGAAGGGCGAATACGTGGGGCAGCGACTGCTGGAGGGGTGAGGGGTGAGGGGTGACAGCGGCCGGTGCGCCGTGCCGGAGCTGACCGGGCCGGGCGCGCCGGCCTGTGGATAACTCTGCGAACTGCCGGATCAGACACTCGAGTTGAGTGTCTGATCCGGCAGCGTTTCAGCGATTCAGCGTTCAGCCTTCGCAGCGCGTGCAGCTCTGTCCGCATCGGGCCAGTCGTTGACTCATGGCTCCGACCACCCGCTCGGTGTTGACCAGCCGGCGGTCCATGTCCTCCAGCCGGCGGTCCATCCGCTCGAGGCGCACCGACATCCGTCCGATGACCGGCCCCAGTTCCTGGAGCACCGAGCCGATGTGGGAGACGGCGGACTCGACCTTCGTCACCCTCCGGTCGAGTGCCGCGTACCCGGCACTCGGGGCAGGCGCCGCCTCTGAGTTCCGGGCACTCTCCTCGACGTCGAGCAGGTACGCCCGTACGCGCCGGGCGATCTCGCTGTCCCGCAGCAGCATCGCCACGTTGAGGATCGTGCGGCGGGTGTAGACAGCGAGCCGCCGCCGCATCTGTGGATAACTCTGACCGCCCTCGATTGAGACACTCAACTTGAGTGTCTCAAATTTCTGCAGCTCAGCGCCTTGCAGCACCCTGAGCCCGTTGCTTTTCAGCTCCTCCCGGTGCCGGCTCAGCAGGTTATGCACAGCCTGCTCACTCACCTCGAAGTAGTCGGCGACGTCCTGCGTCGTGGCGTAGACGCCGTCGGCGGAGAGCGCCAACGCCTTGACCTTGTCGAGGATTTCGACCCTGTGGCTCATGCCGGAGCGCAGACTGCGCGACTCCAGCAGCACGGATTCGGTGTACACGAAGAGACCCCTCCTGGGGCTCGTAGGACATGACGAGAAAGGCCCACTCACCTGGGGCCTTCAGGCGTCCGTATCCAGGAGCCAGGAGCGGAGATCAGCTCATGTATGCCACGTATCGCACCACCGGCAAGGGGAATCCCCCACTCAACCGGCCATCGCCACTTCACACACTCTCGTCGCCACGTACTCGGGTCGCCTCCGCGCGCCAAGTCCAACGAGCGGATAGTCGTATGGTCACGGCCACTTGGTGGTGCGTGTCAGGCGGCGAGCAGGCGCTCCAGGACCACCGCGATGCCGTCGTCGTCGTTCGACGCCGTCACCTCGTCCGCCACCGCGAGCAGTTCGGGGTGCGCGTTCTCCATGGCGACGCCGTGGGCCGCCCAGCCGAGCATCGGGACATCGTTGGGCATGTCGCCGAAGGCGATCGTCCCCTCGGCGGGGACGCCCAGCCGACGGGCCGCGATCGACAGTCCCCTGGCCTTGCTGAGCCCCAGCGGCAGCAGCTCGACCAAGCCCTCGCCCGACATCGTGATGCCGACCAGATCACCGGCGGCGGCCCGGGCGGCCTTCGCCAGGGCGTCGGCGTCGAGGCCGGGGTGCTGCAGGTACAGCTTGATCAGCGGTGCCGCCCACAGCTCGTCCGGGTCCGTGCAGTTCATCCCCGACGGCGGCCCGTGCCAGCTCTGGTAGCGGGGGCCGAAGACCACCTCGCCGTCCAGCCCGTCGCGCGCCGCGGCCAGCGCGAGCGGTCCCGTCTCCACCTCGATCTTCGCCAGCGCGAGCCGGGCAAGCTGCCGGTCCAGCGTCATCGACGTCAACAGCCGCTGGCCGCCCGCGTCGTAGACCTGCGCCCCCTGGCCGCACACGGCAAGTCCCGCATGGCCCAGGTCGGCCAGGATGTGCTTCGTCAACGTCACCGAGCGCCCCGTCACCACGATGTGCGCCGCGCCGCGCGCGGACGCGGCGGCCAGCGCGGCGCGCGTACGGCCCGAGACGGACTCGTCCCGGCGCAGCAGCGTGCCGTCGAGGTCGGTGGCGATCAGCCGGTACGGAAGCGCGGAGGGAGCCTGCGCGGTCACCGGCCCACCGGCTCCAGGAGCTCGCGTCCGCCCAGGTACGGGCGCAGCAGCTCGGGCACCCGGACCGAACCGTCGGCCTGCTGATGGTTCTCCAGCAGCGCGACGATCGTACGGGGCACCGCGCACAACGTGCCGTTGAGCGTGGCCAGCGGCCGTACGTGCTTGCCGTCCCGCATCCGGATCGACAGCCTGCGCGACTGGAATTCCGTGCAGTCCGAGGTGGAGGTCAGCTCACGGAACTTGCCCTGGGTGGGGATCCAGGCCTCGCAGTCGTACTTGCGGGCGGCCGAGGCCCCCAGGTCGCCGGTCGCGACGTCGATCACCTGGAAGGGCAGTTCCAGGCTGCTCAGCCACTGCTTCTCCCACTCCAGCAGCCGCAGGTGCTCCGCCTCGGAGTCCTCGGGCGCGACGTAGGAGAACATCTCCACCTTGTCGAACTGATGCACGCGGAAGATGCCGCGGGTGTCCTTGCCGTACGAGCCCGCCTCGCGACGGAAGCAGGGCGAGAAGGCGGCGTAGCGCAGCGGCAGCCGGCCGGCGTCGATGATCTCGTCCATGTGGTAGCCGGCGAGCGGGACTTCGGAGGTGCCGACCAGGTAGAGGTCGTCGTTCTCCAGCTGATAGACGTCCTGCGCGGCCTGGCCGAGGAAGCCGGTGCCCTCCATGGCCTGCGACTTGACCAGTGCCGGGGTCAGCATGGGCGTGAAGCCCGCCTCGGTCGCCTGCGCGATCGCCGCGTTGACCAGGGCCAGTTCCAGCAGGGCGCCGACACCGGTGAGGTAGTAGAACCGGGCGCCGGAGACCTTGGCCCCGCGCTCGACGTCGATCGCGCCGAGCAACTGCCCGAGTTCGAGGTGGTCCTTGGGTGTGAAGCCCTCGGCCGCGAAGTCACGGGGCTCACCGATCGTCTCGCGGACGGTGAAGTCCTCCTCACCGCCGACCGGCACGTCGGGATACACCAGATTGCCGAGCTTGCGCAGCAGGTGCTGGGTCTTCGCGTCGGCCTCGTCCTGCTCGATGTCCGCGGCCTTCACGGCGGCGGACAGGTCACCGGCCTTCTTCAGCAGCTCGGCCTTCTCGTCGCCCGCGGCCTTGGGGATCAGCTTGCCGAGTTGCTTCTGCTCGGCGCGCAGCGCGTCGAAGCCGGCACTGGAGGACCTTCGGCGCTCGTCGGCGGAGAGCAGGGCGTCGACGATGGCGACGTCCTCTCCACGGGCGCGCTGGGAGGCGCGGACACGGTCGGGATCCTCACGGAGCAGTCGAAGGTCGATCACCACGCCAGGGTACCGGTGGGGATGACAGGGCTCGACCGAACAACCCAGCTGACCGTTATGGTCGGTATCGTCCCTTTTCGGGAATCGTGTTGATCTTCCGCGCCACTCCATGTTCACGCTCTTCAGCGGCAGTTGAGAGAGGGTGCGGGGCCAACACCGGGCAACTTATCCACAGCTTGCAGGCCCCTCCGCAAGCTTTTCCACAGGCACCCTGGTGGAGCTGTGGAAATCGGAGGAGATCGCTCCGAGAGGAGCCCGAGCACTGCGGATTTCCCGCAACAAACCTGTAATAAGCACTCATTCGGGCGGGATCGACTCACCCCAAAGGGTTGCTCAAGGCAAGTTGACTGACGAAAGTGGACCGGGAGCAATGTGGACATGTCTGCGGTCTCCATGCCGCTTTGTCGACAGTGTCCGTTTCGTCCGCCAACCTTATGCACAGGCAACCGAATCCCCTGTGGATAACTCTGTGGGCTGCACCGACGCGTCTGCTGCGGGCCTACTGCGGGCCGCTCAGCCCCGCCCGTCCAGACAGCGCGTAAGCCAGTCCGCCGCCTCCGCGAACTCCGCGTCCGTCGTCCCCGGCCGCTGAGCGGGCCGGCCCTCGTCCGCCCGCGGATACGAACCCAGGAAGCGCACCTGCTGGCACGCCCGCTTCAGCCCCATCAGCACGTCCCCCACCCGGCGGTCCTGCACATGCCCCTCACAGTCCACCGAAAAGCAGTAACGGCCGATCCCCTCGCCGGTCGGCCGGGACTCGATGCGCATCATGTTCACCCCGCGCGACGCGAACTCCTGCAGCACCTCCAGCAGCGCACCCGGATGGTCCTCACGCAGCCAGAAGACGGCCGAGGTCTTGTCCCCGCCGGTGGGTGCCGCGGGCCGCGCGGGCCGTCCCACCAGGACGAATCGGGTCGCCGCGTTCTCCGCGTCGTGGATACCCGTCACGAGCGGTTGGAGCCCGTAGGTGGCGGCCGCGAACTCGCCGGCGAAGGCCGCGTCGTACCGGCCCTCCTGCACCAGCCGGGCCCCGTCCGCGTTGGAGGCCGCCGACTCCCACAGCGCTTCCGGCATCCGCGCCGCCATCCACCGCCGCACCTGCGGCTGTGCGACCGGGTGCCCCGTCACCGTCTTGACGCTCTCAAGGGTCGTGCCGGGCCGGACCAGCAGCGCGAAGGCGATCGGCAGCAGCACCTCGCGGTAGATCATCAGAGGCGTGCCGCTCGCCAGCTCGTCCAGCGTCGCGGTGACGCCGCCCTCGACCGAGTTCTCGATCGGTACGAGCGCCGCGGCGGCCTCCCCGCTCCGCACGGCGTCCAGCGCCGCGGGCACCGACACCATGGGCGTCAGTTCGCGGGTGGCGGCCTCGGGGAGGGTGCGCAGAGCGGCCTCGGTGAAGGTCCCTTCGGGACCGAGGAAGGTGTAGCGGCTGGCAGGTGACATGCCGCCACGTTAGTCGCGTACGCGCGCGGGTGTGGCCGCCGTCTCAGCTGCCGGGTCACCCGGCCGGGTCACCCGGCCGGGTCACCCGGTCACTCCTCGGCGGCCAGCTTGAGCGAGCGCAGCTTCTGTCCAGCGAACCAGGTGCCCCCGATGGTGACCACCGCCAGCAGCACCAGCGCGACCGGCAGCCCCACCTCGGAGGTGATCTCGGCGCCGGAGCCCCCGACCTTCTCGGCCAGCGCCAGCGCCCACTGCTGTACGGACAGCGCCCGCGCGCCCGGCACCAGGCTGCCGAACAAGGCCTCCCAGATCAGCGCGTAGACCAGGCCGATCACGACGGCGTGCCGGGAGACCGTGCCCAGCAGCAGGAAGAGCGCGCTGTAGGCGAGGGAGGCGATGGCGGCCGCCACCGCGTAGGCCACCGCGATCTGCTGGCTGTTGCCGTTGAGGATGAAGCCGGCCACGAGAGTGGGCACGGCCGAGAAGGCGATGGTGACGCCGATGGCCACCACCAGTTTGGTGACGATGATGCTGGACCGCTTGAGCGGCTTGGCCAGCAGATAGACGACCGAGCCGTCGTCGATCTCCGGGCCGATCGCGCCCGTACCGGCGATGACGCCGATGAGCGGCACCATCGTCGCCATGGCGAAGCCGCCCAGCAGCTGCGAGGTCACCGCGTCGTCCGCGCCGACCAGGCCGCGTACGGCGCCGGCGACGATGAGCAACAGCGCCGGCAGCGCACACAGGATCAGTGCCCGGCGGCGGCCCAGCAGGGCCCGGTAGGTGAGCCGTGCGACAGTCTGGTTATACATCGTGAGGGCTCCCTTCAGGCCGCGACGAGGTAGGAGAAGACGCTCTCCAGGGACTCGTCTGAGGGCGAGACCGTGTAGAGCCGGATGCCGTGCTCGCGGGCGAGCCGCGGGAGGAGTTCGGTGAACCTGCCGAAGTCGATGGCCTGTATCTGCAGGGCCTGTTCGTCCCAGTCGAGCTGGATGCCCGCTGTCGAGGCGTCGGCGATCAGGGCCGCCGCGAGCCGCCGGTCGTCGCTGGAGCGTACGAGGTAGCGGTGCGGGCGGTCCGTCATCAGCCTGCGGATCTTGCGGAAGTCGCCGCTCGCCGCGTGCCGGCCCGCGACGATCACCTCGATGTGGGAGGCGAGTTGCTCGACCTCCTCGAGGATGTGCGAGGAGAACAGCACGGTGCGGCCCTCGTCGCCCATCCGGCGCAGCAGTTGCATCAGCTGCATGCGCTGCCGCGGGTCCATCCCGTTGAACGGTTCGTCCAGCAGCAGCACCGACGGGTCGTGCACCAGAGCGGAGGCCATCTTCACGCGCTGCCGCATGCCCTTGCTGTACGTGGAGATCTTGCGCTCCTGCGCGTGCTCCATCTCGACGGTGGCGAGCGCCTGGCGGGCGGCCGCCGGGGGGTCGGGCAGCTTGTGCAGTTCGGCGTTGGCCAGCACGAAGTCCCAGCCGGTGAGGAAGTCGTACATCCCCTCCCGCTCGGGGACCAGACCGATCTGCCGGTACGTGGCCTCGTTGCGCCAGATCGTGGTGCCGTCGAGGGTGACCGTGCCGGTCGAGGGCGCCAGGAAGCCGCCCATCATGTTGATCAGGGTGGACTTGCCCGCGCCGTTCGGGCCGAGGAGTCCGGTGACCCCGGGGCCGATGTCCATGGTGATGTCGTTGACGGCGACGACGTTCCCGAACCAGCGGGAGGCGTGGTCGATGTGCAGTGTGGTCACAGCCCGGCCTTTCGGTAGCGGCGCAGCAGCAGGGCGTACGTACCGGCGATGAGTGCGGCGATGACCGCGAGATAGACCGGGGCCTGGAGGCTGGTCAGTGCTTCGCCGGTCGGGAACGCGTTCTCGCCGTCGAGGAGCTTGCTCTGGACGCCGTCGATCAGCGACCCGGGCGAGGCCAGCCCCAGCCAGCCGATGGCACCCATGTTGTCCTGCTCGGCGACGATCGCCTGCAGTGCGCTGACGAGCATGTACGGGATGGTCAGTACGGCGATGATGGCCGCCACCCCGAAGCCGCGGCGCGGGGTCGCCGCGGCCGCCGCCATCCCGATGCCGGCGTGCAGCACGGAGAACAGCGCACAGCACACCAGTCCCAGCGCGAAGCCCTTGGTCTGGTCGGCGAAGTCGAGCTTCGCCAGCAGTGCTCCGGCGTAGAGGATGACGACGGGTACCGCCGTGAAGACGAACAGCGCGGCGGTGAGTGCGGCGTACTTGGCCCGTACGTAGTCGCCTCGCTCGATGGGGCGGGAGAAGTAGAGCGGCACGACACGGAAGCGCAGGTCGAGCGATACGGCCTGGGGTGCCATGGCGGCGATGAAGATGCCGATGACGGGCTGGAGCTGCACGACGTAGGAGTTGTACCCGAGCGGCAGGTCCTTGGCCTTGGTGAAGATGGCGACGGCGACGATGATCGCGGCGGGGGCGCAGACCACCGCGAAAAGGATCATCGGCAGCACCTTTGACTTGGCGGAGCGGCCGAGTCCGTAGGCTCCGCGCAGCGACTGCACGAACAGCGAGCGGGTGGCGTACCGGCGGCCGAGCCGGGGGCCGTCGTAGCCGCGGTAGCCGATGTTGTGGATGACGTCGCCGCTGTGCTGTCCGGCACCGGGGACGGGCGCGGTGGCGGTGCTGGTTGCGGGGGCGTGAGGCTCAGGCGACATCGCCGCTGCCTCCCTTCTGCGACTGGAGTTCACGTGCGGCGGGTACACCGGGGGGCGCCGCGGCGGCCCCCGGTGCCGAGGTGTCGCCGGCGGTGTCGGTGTGGAAGACCTCCGCTATGCGGTGCCGGCGCTGCTCCATCCTGACCAGGCCCAGGCCGAGTTCGGCCACGGTGTCCCGGACGGTGTCGTACGCCGTCTCGTCGGTGGCGTCGACCATGAGCAGGTGCCCGGAGCCGGGTGCGCCGGCGTCTCCGGGCAGTTGCGCGGACAGGCCCGCCGCGGTCAGTGCGGCGCGCAGCGTTTCGGTGCCGTCGGGGTGCGTGTCGGTGTCGGTCACCTCCACCGCGAGGGAGGCGGTCCGCTGGGTGAAGTCGGTGGTGGCGGAGGCGCGCAGCAGCTTGCCGCCGTCGATGATGACGACGTAATCGCAGGTGCGTTCCAGCTCGCCGAGCAGGTGTGAGGTGACGAGCACGGAGATGCCGAAGTCGGTGTGCACGCGCCGGATGAGGGCGAGCATCTCGTCGCGGCCGACGGGGTCGAGCCCGTTGGTCGGCTCGTCGAGCAGCACCAGCTTCGGGTCGTGCACGAGGGCCTGGGCGAGCTTGACGCGCTGCTTCATGCCGGTCGAGTAGCCGCCCATGGGGCGGTAGCGCTCCTCGTACAGGCCGACGTGGCGCAAGGTGTCGGCGGTACGTTCGCGCGCCGAGGTCGCCGGCAGCCCGGACATCCGGGCCATGTGGACGACGAACTCGGTGGCCGAGACGTCGGGGGGCAGGCAGTCGTGCTCGGGCATGTAGCCGACGCGCTCGCGGATGGCGGAGCCCTCGCGGGCCACGTCCATGCCGAGGACGGTGGCGCCGCCCTCGGTCGCCGGAGCGAGGCCGAGCAAGATCTTGATGAGGGTCGATTTTCCGGCCCCGTTGGCACCCACCAGGCCGGTTACACCCGGTGTGATGCCGACGGTCAGCCGGTCCAGTGCGGTCACCCGCGGGTACCGCTTGGTCAGGCTTTCGATAGCGATCACAGTCACGTACCCGACGTTAGGGCCCCGCCCGCCGCGGCACGTCCGCCCTGGGGGGTGGATCCGGCTCGTACCCGAGGGGGACGCGCCCTTAAGGGGCCGGGCACAAGGCGGGCAATGGCGAACAACCTGCGACGTTACCAACGGTATCCACAGGCTGTGGCGGCGCCGTTGACCGCACCGTGCGTCCTTGTCACAGTCGGTGTCACACGCGGTGGGTCGGGCGGTGGGACGGGCGAAAGGCCGCGGCCCGTGAGCGGTGAGGGGCATGGTGAGCGAGCGGGACAAGGAGATCCGGCCGATGAGCGACGCACTGGCGGGGGCGCGTGAGCGCCGGGTTCGTACGCGCGAAGGCGTCGAGCTGTGCGTCGCCGAAATGGGCGAGACCGGGCAGCCCACGGTGGTGCTGGTGCACGGTTATCCCGACAGCAAGGAGGTCTGGGCCCAGGTCGCCGGGCTCCTGGCGGAGCGCTTCCATGTGGTGCTCTACGACGTGCGGGGCTGCGGCCGCTCCTCGGCGCCCAAGCCGCTGCGCGGCGGCTTCACCCTGGCGAAGCTGACCCACGACTTCCTCGCCGTGGTGGACGCGGTCTCCCCGGACCGGCCCGTACATCTGGTCGGGCACGACTGGGGCTCGGTGCAGGGCTGGGAGTTCGCCACGGTCAAGGAGACCGGGCACCGGATCGCGTCTTTCACCTCGATGTCGGGACCCTCGCTCGACCACTTCGGGCACTGGATCAGGAAGCGGCTGAGCCGGCGGACGCCCAGGAGCCTCGCGCAGGCGCTGGGCCAGGGTGCCCGCTCCTGGTACGTCTGCATGCTGCACACCCCGGTGCTGCCGGAGCTGGCGTGGAAGGGGCCGCTCTCCCGGTACTGGCCGGCGTACCTGCGGCGGGTGGAGAAGATACCCGCCGACGGCTACCCCACCACGTCCCTGCCGCGCGACGCCGCGCACGGCGCCTGGCTCTACCGCGACAACGTACGCGCGCGGCTGCGCCGCCCCCGCACCGACTGCCACGCGCGGGTGCCGGTCCAGCTGATCACGCCGGTCCGGGACGTCTTCCTGAGCCGGCGGCTCTACGACGACCTGGAGCAGTGGGCACCCGACCTCACCCGGCACACGCTGAACTCCGGGCACAGGATACCCCGCACCGATCCCGGCCGGCTCGCCACCTGGATCGACGACTTCGTGACGGCACGGGAGGAGTCGGCCGCTTCTTAGATTCCGGGCGCGCCCCAGACGGGGAACCAGCGGCCCAGGTCCTGTTCCGTCGGCAGGTCGTCCGCCAGCAGGCCGCGCACCTGCAACTCCAGCGCGTTGTCCCGCCTTTCCGTCGCGCCGGGCCGCGGGGCGAACGGATAGAAGGTGCCTCGCTTGTAGAGGTAGACCAGGGCCAGGGAGCGTGCGTCACCCTCCGCCGTCCCCTCCGGCTTCTCCGGCCCCTCCACCGCTCGGAAGCCGACCAGGGAGCAGAGCAGCTGCGGACCGAATCCGCCCTCGGTGAGCAGGGTGTTGACGGCGTGCAGGTCGTTCACGAGCGTGACCAGCTCGTCAGGTGCGTGCCGGGCCAGCAGCCAGGTGTAGCCGTACTCGTCCTGGCTGAACTCCACCGGAATGCCACCCTGTTCACTATCGGCGTCCAGCAGTTCCCGTACGTCCCGACGCAGTTGCGTGAAGGCACCCCCCTCGACGCTCGCGAAGCACACCGCCCCGAGTCCCGTCGGGACCAGGTCGGCCCCCGCCTGGAGGGTGATGGCGGCCGAGGGGAGGGCGAAGAGCTGGTCGAGGTCCGGGCGGACCGGTTTGCTGCGGCCCAGCAGCGCGTCCAGAAGGCCCACGGAGTCTCACGTCCTTCGTGCGGAGTTCACTGCTGCCGCCCGAGCTGGGCGGAGATCCGGCTCAGCTGGTCCAGGCGCCGCTCCAGCGGCGGGTGCGAGGCGAGTAGCGACGCCACGCTCTGCCCGGAGAACGCGGGTGCGAAGTAGAAGGCGTTGAACGGCTCGGCCCTGCGCAGGTCGCGGGTCGGGATACGGGCCATCTCACCGTTGATCTTGGTGAGCGCCGACGCGAGTGCCGAGGGCCTGCCGGTCAGCAGCGCACCGGCCCGGTCGGCGGACAGCTCGCGATAGCGGGACAGCAGCCGGGTCAGCAGGAAGCTGATGACGAAAACGACGGCGCTGACCAGCGGGACCAGCAGGAGCACGATGCCCATCCCGCTCTGGTCGTCCCCACCGCCCCGGGTCAGTCCGCCCCAGAGCGCGATCCGGGTCAGCACACCCGCCAGTACGCCCAGGAAGGAGGCGATGGTCATCACCGCCACGTCGCGGTGCGCGACGTGCGACAGCTCGTGCGAGAGCACGCCTTCCAGCTCCTCCGGTTCCAGGCGCCGCAGCATGCCCGTCGTCACACAGACCATCGAGTTGCGCTGGCTACGGCCGGTGGCGAAGGCGTTGGGCACATCGCTCTGCGCGACGGCCACCTTCGGCTTGGGCGTGTCGGCCAGCGCACACAGCCTGTCCACCGCACCGTGCAGTTCCGGCGCCTGTTCCGGGGTGACCTCACGGGCGCCCATGCTGAAGGCGGCGATCCGGTCGCTGAACCAGAACTGCGCGATGAAGAGACCGCCCACCGCCACCACGATCAGCGGCCACGCGTTGCCCAGTGCCGCGATCAGAACGCCGACGAGCACCACGTAGAGCAACCCGATGAAGAACATCGTGACCACCATGCGGCTGGTCAGACCACGGTCGGCGACGTATCGCCCGCGCGCTGCTGCCATGACCCTCGCTCCTCCCGCGGTTCGGTTCCGTCCGGGTCGGGCCCCGTCCGGTCAGGGCACACATCGCGCACCCCGCGGACCCTCTGAGGTAATTGTCCTCTTTTCTTCTGTTTTTCGAAGGGGAGGGCCGGTCCTGACCCGGGTGCCCGCTCGACGGCCGGCCCGTAGCCTGGGCCGCATGACCTCCCACCTGCGCCTGAGCACCGTGATCCTGCCCGTCCACCGCTGGCACGACGGCGGACGCGAGCGCTGGCAACGGGCGGAGGAGCTCGGCTTTCACACCGCGTACACCTACGACCACCTGTCGTGGCGGGCCACCTTCCGCGACGGCCCGTGGTTCGGTGCGCTGCCCACCCTGACCGCCGCCGCGGCCGCCACCACGAGGCTGCGCCTGGGCACCCTCGTCACCTCGCCCAACTTCCGGCACCCGGTGACGCTGGCCAAGGAGCTGATGTCCCTCGACGACATCAGCGACGGACGGGTCACCCTCGGCATCGGGGCGGGCGGCAACGGTTTCGACGCGACCGCGCTCGGCCAGGAGGCGTGGACGCCGCGCGAGCGTGCGGACCGCTTCGGCGAGTTCGTACCCCTGCTCGACCGGCTGCTGCGGGACCCCGTCGTCTCCTACGACGGCACGTTCTACTCGGCGAGCGAGGTGCGCGGCATCCCCGGCTGTGTGCAGCGCCCGCGCCTCCCCTTCGCCGTCGCCGCCACCGGGCCGCGCGGCCTCCTGCTCGCCGCGCGGTACGGGCAGGCGTGGGTGACCACCGGCGACCCCCGGGTGAACGGGACCGGCACCGCGACCATGGCCGAGGGGCGGCAGGGCGTACGCGACCAGGTCGGCAGGCTCGGCGCGGCCTGCGCGGAGACCGGCCGCGAGCCGGGCGAGGTCGAGAAGGTCCTGCTCACCGGCTTCACACCCGGGAACCCGCTGGACTCCGTCGACGCCTTCGTGGACTTCGCCGCCGGGTACGCGGAGGCGGGCATCACCGAGATCGTCCTGCACTGGCCGATCCCCGACTCGCAGTTCGCCGCCGACGAGAAGGTCTTCGAGCGCATCGCCGGCGAGGGGCTCGCGCAGCTGGGGTGAGGGCACGCTCCGTCGGGCGGCTGTGCATACGACTCATCGGCGGCGGCCGTCAATGTAAGCGGGGCGCCGAACCAGGGACCTGCGGTCGGGATTGATCTCTGGCGTTTCCCGGCGCCGGACGCCTCGTTGAGCTGACCGGGGAACTCCCCCGGAATGCGAAGGGAGACGTCGCTGTGCGATTGACCGACATCCAGCGCTGTGAGGTCAGGCCCGGACTACTCGTGGAGTGGACGCTCGATCCGGCGACCATCAAGACGGCCGCAGGCCTGCCGGAAGACGCCCGACCACCGGCGTATCTCCAGGAGTCGCACATCAGGACGGCCCGGTCCGTCCGCGAGGACGGCCTGTTCGTGCCGACCTGGCTCGGCACGGCATTCGATGTCCCGGGGGTGGTCGATCTCGACGTACTGCATGACGCACTGCGGACCTGGACACTCCGGCACGAGACCCTGCGCAGCGGCTTCCGTTGGGTCGGCGACGAAATGCGCCGCTTCACGCTCGACGCCGAGGCAGTCTCCCTGCATCGCGAAGTGGTCGGGGACTTCTCCGTTGCGGAAGAACTGGTCCAGCACCTCCAGGACCGCTTCGACGTCGCAGCGGACGCGCTCAGCTGGCCGAACTTCATCTACGCGGCGGTCGTCCGGGAAGACTGCACGAGTGTCTACATGGCCTTCGATCACAGCAACGTCGACTCGTACTCCATCCAGCGCCTCCCCGCCGAGATCCACGAGCTCTACACGGCGGGCGCAGCGGGCCGCGCCGTGGCGGAGACACCGATCAGCAGTTACGTCGACTTCTGCGAGATCGAGCGGGCGAGTGCGGACCAGATCGACGACACCCACGCGATCGTCGACCGCTGGCGGGAGTTCATCCTCCGATGTGACGGAAAGCTGCCGAACTTCCCGCTCGACCTCGGCCTGGATGCCGGCGGAAAGCTGCCCACCCAGAAGCTGATGAACGAGATGCTGGTGGACGCCGACGACGCCGCCGCGTTCGAGTCGTACTGCCGGCCCTTCGGCGGGAGTCTGACCGGCATCCTGGCTGCCACGAGCCTCATCGTCCACGAGATCACCGGGCAGTCCGTCTATCGCACGGTGGTGCCGTTCCACACCAGGGCCAAGTCCCGGTGGATGGATTCCGTGGGGTGGTATGTCGGCGGCGCGCCGATCGAGATTCCCGTGGCGCAGTCACCCGATTTCGGGAGCACCCTGGAGATGGTGCGCACCGCGCTGCGGACGAACAGGTCCCTGACGCGCATGCCCATCGCCCGAGTACTCCGCCTGCTCGGCGCGGACTTCCGCCCGACGTCACCGGACCTGTACTCGATCGTCTCGTTCGTCGACGCCAGGGGCATCCCCGGAGCAGCGCATTGGGCTGAGCTGAAGGCGTACGGCCTGGTCCGGGTGTCGTACGGCGACCAGGTATGCGTATGGATCAACAGGCTCCACGAGGGCCTGCAGTTCGCGAGCCGCTACCCGGACACCGACGCCGCGTACAAGAACATGCGGCTGTACGTCGAAAGGCTGCGGGAAATCATCGTCTCGGTGGCCAGGAACGGCCTGGTGGCGCCCCTCTGACGGGACGGGCCGGCCTTGCAGGCCCCGAGCGCGATGCGTGAGGTCAGGACGAGGGGCATTTGTGCGCATCCGGTGCTCATCGGCGGCACCCTCCGCGCAGTTGTGCGCGCATATGCGCGAGGATGGGCGCCGTGACTGACACCTCCCGCACCCGGCTGATCGCCACAGACCTCGACGGCACCCTGCTCCGCGACGACAAGTCCGTCTCCGACCGTACGGTCGCCGCGCTGGCCGCGGCGGAGATCGCAGGGATCGAGGTCTTCTTCGTCACCGGGCGCCCCGCACGCTGGATGGACGTCGTGAGCGATCACGTGCACGGGCACGGCCTCGCCATCTGCGCCAACGGTGCCGCGGTCGTCGACCTGCACCGCGGGCGGCAGATCATCGACGTACGGCCGCTGGACCGGGACGACGCGCTCACCGTTGTCAGCGCGCTGCGGGCGGAGGCGCCCGGGGTGAGCTTCGCCGTCGAACGCACCGGCGGCATCCACTTCGAGCCCGCGTACCCGGCCCTGCACCGCGATCCCGTCGTCAGCACGGCTCCGGTGGAGAAGCTGCTGGCTCCGGGCTTCGTGGGCGGGGTTGGTGGGAGCGGCTGGGACGGTGGAGGCGGTTGGGACGGTGGAGGTGAGTACGGCGGGCAGCCCGTGCTGAAGCTGCTGGCCCACCATCCGGAGCTGGAGCCCGACGCTTTCCTCGACCTGGGCCGGAAGGTGGCGGGATCGCACGCACAGTTCACCCGCTCCAGTCCCTCCGCCCTGCTGGAGATCAGCGGTTCCGGTGTGAGCAAGGCCAGCACGCTGGCACGGAGCTGCGAGAAGCGGGGCATCCGGCCGGAGGAGGTCGTCGCGTTCGGGGACATGCCGAACGATCTGGAGATGCTGTGCTGGGCGGGCACCTCCTACGCGATGGCCAACGCACACCCCGACGTGCTCGCCGCGACGACACACCGTGCGGCGTCCAACGAGGACGACGGGGTCGCCGAAGTCATCGAGCGGCTGCTGGTCGGAGGGTAGGGCCGGTTCCGGGTGCGGTGATTCCGGGTCCGGTGGTTCCGGGTCCGGTGGTTCCGGGTCCGGTGGTTCGGGGGCGCGTCGCGTACGCCGCTTCGCGGGCCAGCATCGCGCTGAACGGGCCGTCGGCGGTCGCCAGTTCCGCGTAGGTACCGCGCTCGACCGTACGCCCGCCCTCCAGCACGATCACCTCGTCCACCGCCCCCAGACCCTGGAGCCGGTGCGTGATCAGGACCGTCGTACGGCCCTCCGTGGCGGCGAGGAGGTCCGCGGTCAGCGCGTCCGCCGTGGGCAGGTCGAGATGCTCGGCCGGCTCGTCGAGGACAAGGACCGGGAAGTCCGCCAGCAACGCTCGGGCGAGTGCGAGCCGTTGGCGCTGACCGCCGGAGAGGCGGGCGCCGTGCTCGCCGACGAGGGTGTCCAGGCCGTCTGGGAGCGTGTCGGTCCACGTGTCGAGACGGGCGGCGGCAAGGGCCCGGCGCAGGTCGTCCTCGGTCGCGGTCGTCCGGGCGAGGCGGAGGTTCTCGCGGAGCGAGCTGTCGAAGATATGGGCGTCCTGCGCGCACAGGCCGACGAAGCGGCGCACCGTGTCGGAGGGCAGGTCGGTGGCGGGGACGCCGCCGAGGGTGTACGAGCCGGCGGTGTCCGGGTCGAGGAAGCGGAGCAGCGTCTGGGCGAGGGTCGTCTTGCCGGAGCCCGACACGCCGACCACGGCGACCCGGCGGCCCGGGGTCAGGTCCAGCTCGAAGTCCGCCAGGGGCGGGGGGTCCTGGGGTGCGCCGGGGCCGGGGTAGCGGGTGGTCAGCGCGCGCAGCGAGAGGGGGAAGGGGGAGGCGGGGGGCGGCCGGGGTGCGGTGGGTTCGCGTACCGGTTCCGGCGCGTCCAGCACCTCCCGTACGCGCTCGGCCGAGCGTCGCGTGCGCTGGCGGAACTGAACCGCCTGCGGCAGGCCCGTCACCGCCTCGAACGCGGCGAGCGTCGTCAGGATCACCACCGCGAGCCATACGCCGCCGAGTTGGCCCGTCTGCACGGCTCGTACCCCCGTCCAGGCCGCGGCGGTGACGGTCAGGCCGGAGGCGAGGGCCGCGAGGCCGGCGCCGAGCGCGGTGGCCGTGGCCGAACGTCTCGCGAGCCGGGTGAGCGCCGTGTCGGCGGTGCGGGCCGCGTCCGTACGGGCGGGGAG
>NZ_JBOHCV010000534.1:0-2447 GCF_050698815.1 Streptomyces sp. | reverse complement strand
GTGTGTCGCTCAAGTGCTCGGCCAGCAGCCCCCGCCGGTAGTCCAGCATCGCGCGGCCGCGCGCCGTGGGGGGCAGCAGGGCGGCGGCCCTGCCGAGCGCGGCCCGCGCCTCGTCGGCCCGGTCGCGTACTCCCAGCACCGTGGCGGTGTAGGCGAGTTGGCCGCGCTCGCACGCTGCCGCACCGCGCGCCTCGTCGCTCTGCGCGAGCGCCTCCGCCGCGCGCAGTGCGGCCTCCGCGGCGGTCCAGCCGTCCGCGGTGAACATGCAGCGCTCCACCAGCAGCGCGGCGCGCCGCACGGAGGCGGCGGCGTCGTCCGCCGCGTAGGGGTCCAGCAGTGCCGCGGCGTCTTCCCAGCAGCCACGCGACCGCAATCGCCACACCGCGCGGTCCACCGGCGAGGCCGCGGCCGGCAGTTGTGCCGGCGCACCCCCGCCGAAGAGGGGGGACGGCTCAGCCGGCTCCTCGCCTCCGGGACCGAGCCGTACCGAACGTGGCATGGCGGTCTCCGCCACAGTGTGTCCTCCAAGCGCGCCGTCGAGCTTCGAGCAGGATGTGAGCGCATCTCAACACGGAGTGCGGGACCGGGCCAAGGGTTTGCTGTGAAACAGTTCACAAAGTTTACTCGACCCCCCGCACTGTCAGGGCTCGGCCGGGGGACGCGGCTGCTGCTAGCAGAATGCTGGCCGTGCGACTATTCTTGTCGCATGGCCACTCTCTATGTACGCGATCTCTCCGAGGAAGCACTCGACGAGCTGAAGATACGTGCCGCCCGAAATCGGCAGTCGCTCCAGGCCTACGCGCGCACGTTGCTGGAGGAAGAAGCGGCGACCCCGACGCTCGACGACGTGCTCAGCCGAATCCGGACACGCGCCACCGGCCGCCTCACCACGGAAGACGTGCTCGGCGACATCGATGCGGGCAGGCGCCGCGAGTGATCGTGACCGATGCCGGAGCCCTCGTGATGCTGCTCGCAGACACCGGACCGGTCGGCACGGCGGTACGGGACCGGGTCCAGGGTGAGCGCCTCATCGCTCCGTACCTGGTCGACATCGAGGTGGCCTCGGCACTACTGGGGCGACACCGGGGCGGCAAGCTCGGCGACAGCCAACTGCAGGAAGCGTGGGACTGCTTCTCGCTGCTCCCGGTGCGGCGCGTCGAACACATGCCGCTCCTTTCGCGGGTCCGTGAGCTGCACACCAACCTGTCGGCCTACGACGCCACTTACGTCGCGTTGGCGGAGGGGTACGGTGTCCCGCTGATCACCGGTGACGCCCGGATCGACCGGCCGGGCCGCGCCCGGTGCCCGGTCGAGGTCTTCAACGAGAAGTCGGTCACCGACAGGTGACGCGGCACCGTCCGGGTGTCACGGCTTCTTCGCCCGCTTCATCTCCTGCTTGTACGCGCGGACCCGCTCCAGCGTCTCGGGTCCCGTGATGTCGGCCGCAGAGCGGTAGGCGTCCCGCTCCCCGTACGGGCCTGCTGCCGCGCGCCATCCCTCCGGCGTCACGCCCATCCGCTTGCCCAGCAGGGCCAGGAAGATCTGCGACTTCTGCTTCCCGTATCCGGGCAGCGCGTTGAGCCGGTCCAGCAGCTCGGAGCCGGTGGCGACATCGCGCCACACCGCGCTCGCGTCGCCGTCGTAGTGGTCGACCAGGTACTGGCACAACTGCTGCACCCGCTTGGCCATGGAACCCGGATAGCGGTGCACGGCGGGTTTCTCCGACAGCAGCGCCGCGAACTCCTCCGGATCCCATGCGGCGATGGCGTGCGCGTCCAGATCGTCACCGCCCATCCGCCGCGCGATGGTGTACGGGCCGGTGAACGCCCATTCCATGGGGACCTGCTGGTCCAGCAGCATGCCCGTCAGTGCGGCCAGCGGACTGCGGCTGAGCAACTCGTCGGCTTCCGGCTGCTGGGCGATCCGAAGGGTGATGTCCATACCCCGATGATCTCCTCCACGGTCCCCTGCCGCACCCCGCCGCACCGGCGGCCGGATTTCACCGGTCCGCACGCGAATGCCCTGTACGCCCCGCCCCGCGATGGTCACTCTTGAACTGGTGCACGGGGCATCGCACGTGAGGTCGAAAACGCGCGAGACCGAAGGGACCGAAAGGGAGGGGCCGTGGACGGTAGGCGCCGGCCGGCCGAGAGCGGGAACGGCAACGGGGATGGCAGAGCGACGGCGGTGGCCATGCTCGTGCTGACGGTGCTCACCGTGCTGATGGCCGCCGCCGCGGTCTGGCAGCTGCTCTAGGCCCTGTCCGGGCGATCTTCTCGGGCCCGCGACGCCAGCTGCGGCACCTCGCTGCGTTGTCGGAGTCGTCCGAGTACGCCCAGTACGAGGACGATCCTCCGCCTTGCGATGCACCGCATCCGACGCCGCGAGCTGATCCACGAAGATCCAAACGACAGGCCCTGGTTCTCCTGAGTGTCCCGGTGCGCGGG
>NZ_JBOHCV010000533.1:0-3237 GCF_050698815.1 Streptomyces sp. | reverse complement strand
GCCGGGAAACGCCCGGCTGACGAAGACGAGGGGCGAACCATGGAGTTCTCACACCCGGACACCGAACTGCCCGGACAGCCGATCGGCTACTGGAGCTGGGCCGCTCACAAGGCCGTCGTCGACCACATCCGCGAAGCCCTGGCGGAGCGCGGTGTCAGCCAACCGCAGTGGTGGGTGCTGTCCCAGCTCGTCGACAGCGAGGACGGCCGCACACGGGAGGAGCTGACGGCCGTTTTGGGCGGCTACCTGGACGTGGGCCAGCTGCTGGAGTCGGAGATGGACACCGTCGTCACCCGGGGCTGGGCGGACCAGGACGACAGCAAACGGCTGCGGATCACAGCCGAAGGGGCCGCACTGCAGGCCGAACTGGCGACCGTCCAGCGGTCGCTGCGTGCCCGGATCCACGCCGGCATCACGGACGAGGAGTACATCCGCACCCTCAAGGTCCTGCAGCGCATGATCCACAACGTCGGCGGCCACGCCTGGCACCACTGACGGCACAGCCCGCCCGTCAGCCGCCGGAGGTGTCCAGCTCAGCGTCCGCGCCGATGCCGGCGCAGTCGTACGGGTCCTCCAGCCAGCCGTCGGGCAGCGCCACGCGGTTACGCCCGTGGGTGCGGCCGCGGGGCCCGTCCGCGTCCTGCGGCCAGGGCTGGTCCAGGTCCAGCCCGTCCAGCAGGTCCCTCAGCTCCGCCACCGAGGAGGCCACCGCCAGCCGCTTCCGGGTCTCCGAACCGAGCGAGAACCCCTTGGTGTACCAGGCCACGTGCTTGCGGAAGTCGATCACGCCGCGGGTCTCGTCGCCCAGCCACTCCCCCAGCAGCGTCGCGTGCCGCACCATCACCCGGGCGACCTCGCGGAACGCGGGCCGCGCGTACGCCTCGGCGCCCGCGCCCTCGAACGCGGCGACCAGGTCGCCGAACAGCCACGGCCGCCCCAGACACCCCCGCCCCACGACCACACCGTCGCAGCCCGTCTCCCGCACCATCCGCAGCGCGTCCTCGGCGGACCAGATGTCGCCGTTGCCCAGCACCGGGATCTCGGGCACGGCTTCGCGCAGGCGGGCGATGGCGGCCCAGTCGGCACTGCCGCCGTAGTGTTGGGCGGCCGTGCGGCCGTGCAGGGCGATCGCGGTGACGCCCTCGTCGACGGCGATGCGGCCCGCGTCCAGGTAGGTCAGGTGGTCGTCGTCGATGCCCTTGCGCATCTTCATCGTGACCGGGAGGCCGCCCGCGTTGCCGACGGCCTCGTGCAGGATGGCGCGCAGCAGCGGCCGCTTGTACGGCAGGGCGGATCCGCCGCCCTTGCGCGTCACCTTGGGCACGGGGCAGCCGAAGTTCAGGTCGATGTGGTCGGCCAGGTCCTCGTCGGCGATCATGCGGGCCGCCTTGCCGACGGTGACCGGGTCCACGCCGTACAGCTGGATCGAACGCGGCTTCTCGCTGTCGTCGAAGTGGACGAGCTGCATGGTCTTGGCGTTCCGCTCGACCAGCGCCCGCGTCGTGATCATCTCGCTGACGAACAGCCCCTTGCCGCCGCTGAACTCCCGGCACAGCGTCCGGAAGGGCGCGTTCGTGATCCCCGCCATCGGCGCCAGCACCACGGGGGGCTGGACGGCGTGCGGACCGATGTGAAGCGGCTGGGTCATCAGAGCGGCGTCCTCCGGGACGTTGCGTACGGGTGTGGCTCGGGGGTGTCCCTTTGTCCCGCATCCACGAAGGGCCGGTTCCGCCGCGGCGGCGGAACCGGCCCCTGGCTCGCGTACGGCTCAGCAGCCGAGCAGCCGCCCCGCGAGGTAGCCCTCGATCTGGTCCAGGGAGACGCGCTCCTGCTTCATCGTGTCGCGCTCGCGCACCGTTACGGCGTTGTCGTCGAGGGTGTCGAAGTCGACGGTGACGCAGAAGGGGGTGCCGATCTCGTCCTGGCGGCGGTAGCGGCGCCCGATGGCGCCCGCGTCGTCGAACTCGATGTTCCAGTTCCGGCGCAGCGCCTCCGCCAGGCCCCGGGCCTTGGGCGACAGCTTCTCGTTACGGGAGAGGGGCAGCACGGCGACCTTGACGGGGGCGAGCCGCGGGTCGAGGCGCATCACGGTGCGCTTCTCCAGCTTGCCCTTGGCGTTGGGCGCCTCGTCCTCGAGGTAGGCGTCGAGCATGAAGGCGAGCATCGCGCGGTTGACACCGGCCGCGGGCTCGATGACGTACGGGACCCAGCGCTCGCCTGCCTCCTGGTCGAAGTAGGAGAGGTCCTGGCCGGACGCCTTGGAGTGGGCGGTGAGGTCGAAGTCGGTGCGGTTGGCGACGCCTTCGAGCTCGGAGAATTCGCTGCCGCCGAAGTTGAAGCGGTACTCGATGTCGGCGGTGCGCTTCGAGTAGTGGGAGAGCTTCTCCGCGGGGTGGTCGAACCAGCGGATGTTCTCCTCGCGGATGCCGAGGTCCGTGTACCAGTTCCAGCGCTGCTGCATCCAGTACTCGTGCCACTGCTCGTCCTCGCCCGGCTTGACGAAGAACTCCATCTCCATCTGCTCGAACTCGCGGGTGCGGAAGATGAAGTTGCCGGGCGTGATCTCGTTGCGGAACGACTTGCCCATCTGGGCGATGCCGAACGGCGGCTTCTTGCGCGAGGTCTGCTGCACGGCGGCGAAGTTGGTGAAGATGCCCTGGGCGGTCTCGGGCCGGAGGTAGGCGACCGAGCCCGCGTCCTGCGTCGGGCCGAGATGGGTGGAGAGCAGCCCGGAGAACTGCTTGGGCTCGGTGAAGGCGCCCTTGTTGCCGCAGTGCGGGCAGTTGACGTCGGCCAGGCCCTCGGCCGGCAGCCGCCCGTGCTTGGCCTCGTACGCCTCTTCCAGGTGGTCGGCACGGTACCGCTTGTGGCAGGAGGTGCACTCGGTCAGCGGATCGGTGAAGGTGGCGACGTGGCCCGACGCCTCCCACACCTGTGGCGCGAGGATCACCGACGAGTCGAGTCCGACCACGTCTTCGCGCGAGGTGACCATGGAGCGCCACCACTGACGCTTGATGTTCTCCTTGAGCTCGACGCCGAGCGGCCCGTAGTCCCAGGCGGCGCGCTGGCCGCCGTAGATCTCACTGCACGGGTACACGAAGCCACGGCGCTTGCTCAGGCTGACGATGGTGTCGATCTTGTCGGCGGCCACAGTGCTCTCTTCATCAACGGCGGACGGAATACTTCAGGTTACCGAGCGGGGAGGGGGCCGGATCAAATCGGTCCGGCGATCGGTGC
>NZ_JBOHCV010000532.1:0-2892 GCF_050698815.1 Streptomyces sp. | reverse complement strand
GGGCACGAGGGAGCGGGCGCGGCGGTGCCGTCCGCGGAGCGGCGACGGTGGGCCCCCGCCGCCTGGTTGTACGCGGTCGCGCTGGCGGCGCTGCTCGGGATCTGGTCGTTCGAGTACGGGATGCCGGGCGGCGGTCAGCGGCACGGGCCGCTGGACGAGGCGGGGGTGCGGCGGGTGCTGGCCGGTGAGCGTGCTTCGACGTTCCAGGCGTCCCGGCTGTCAGGCCGTCCGTCGGACTCCGAGTCCGGTACGGCCTCCCGGACCGCGGCACCGTCAGGGTCTCCGACACGTGCCCCGGCCGCGTCCCGCGCCATGGTCGGCTTCCCGCACGGCATCGCGGCCGTCGAGTGCCTCCCCGGCGGCGACGTCAGACTGCTGAGCTGGAGCCCTGCCGAGGGGTACACCGCCGACGAGGTGGCGGCGGGCCCGGCGAAGGCCGTGACCATCGAGCTGGAACCGCCGGGCGACGACGCCGGAGACCTGACGGTCGTGGTGCGGTGCCGCGCCGGGGAACCACATGCCGCCGTCACGACCGATGACGCCGATGACGCGGATGACGCTGAAGACACCGACGACGAATGAGCCGGTGAAACGCCGCGCGACGCGATGCGCCCCGGCGCGGAGACGGGATGGCGCGCGCTCCCGATTCACCCTTGATGGTGGTGGGAAACCCTTTTGGTATCATGCTGATGGTTATTCGCCCTATTTTTCCGCTATGGAATCGATGCGCCAGCTCCTCGCACACCTCGCTCTCGACCTCGCATCCGTCTCCGTGCTGACCTTCGCCGTCTACTACCCGCGGCACCGGCGACGGGATCTGATCCCCGCCTACCTCACCCTGAACGTCTCCGTCTTCGCGCTCGCCGCGGCCCTCGCCCATACCGGGGGCAGCGGCGGCATCGCGCTCGGCTTCGGGCTGATCGGCGTGCTGTCGATCGTCCGGCTCCGGTCGGAATCGATCCAGAGCGAGGAGGTGGCGTACTACTTCACGACCCTCGTCCTCGGTCTCATCGCCGGCCTGCCGCACGTGCCCTTCACCCTCGCGTCCATTCTGTGCGCGCTGCCGCTCGCCGTGATGTACGTCGCCGGGCACCCGCGTCTCTACGCCCGTACGGCGCGGGCCGTGGTCACCTTCGACGTCGCCATCACCGAGCCGGAAGCCGTCGACGCCTACGTCCGCTTGCGCTTGGGTGAGCCGCTCTCGTGGAAGATCCAGGAGGTGGACTACGTGCGCGATCTCGTCGTCGTCGACGTGCGCTACCGCTGGTCGCCAGCGGTCAAGCGCCCCCGTGAACCGGCGGCGCCGCCAACGGTCGTCCGGGCACCCCGGCGGGCGGGACTGTGACCGCCCCCGCGGGTGATCCCGGTCGCTCGCGCCGTGTCGGGGCGTCGATATGAGCGAATCCGCCCTGCGAGCCCTCGCGCGAGCCTCGTCCGCCGCTCCTTCCGTCTCGCTCGCCCATGTCATGGCCTACGCCCCGCTGCCGGCCCGCTTCGACCGCACCTACCTCGTCCCCGCCACCACCTTCGTGGACTTCTTCGCGCACCTGACGGAACCCCGTGGGCGGGAGTACTTCCGCGCCCTGACCATCGGCGGGCGGCGGTGCTTCGGCTATCACTCGGTCTACTACGACACACCCGCACTGCACATCTACCGCGATCACCAGCAGGGGCGGCGGCAGCGGTTCACGGTCCGCGAGCGCCACTACCAGGACTCGGGCGAGCGGGAGTTCCAGGTGCGGCTCAAGGGGAGCCGCGGCGAGACCGTGATGCACCGCACGCCGCTCAGTGCGTCCGGCCCGGCGCTGGGCGTGGGGGCGCGGCACTTCCTCGCCGACACGCTGCGCTCGGCGTACGGGATCGATCCGCCGGAGGGCCTGGTCCCGGCCCTGGTCACGGAGTACCAGCGGGTCACGCTGGTCGCCGAGGGGCAGCGCGTGACCTGCGACGCGGGGCTCGTCTGCCGGACCGTCGCCGGCACCGGCAGCGCGGTGCGCGGCGATGACGACCTCGTCCTGGTCGGGACGAGGTCGACCGCGCACCTGACGGATGTGGACCGGCTGCTGCACGACTACGGCATCCGGGCCGCCGAGTTCACCCCGTACGCGGTGCTGGCGGTGCTGTGGCCCACGCTGGTCGGCAACCGCTGGCAGCGTGCGCTGGGGCAGACGTTCCCCTCCCCGCCGGAGCACTTTCCCGCGTGGATGGTGCGGTGAGCGGCGGCGGGGTGGCGGGTTCCGGACGGTGGAAAACCCCACAGTGCCGCCCCACCGGGGACGGGGGCGGGGAGTGAACTTAGGCTGAGGCCGTCCTTGGTCGTCCCACCCGACGCCGTCCCCCAGGCTGAGGAGCCCGCAGTGACCAGTACGCCGTCCCCCATAACCGCCGCCACCGCCGATCCCGCCGCCGGTCAGGCCGTACGGGCCGCCGACCGGGCGCACGTGTTCCACTCCTGGTCCGCGCAGGGCCTGATCGATCCGCTGCCGATCGCCGGCGGCGCGGGCTCGTACTTCTGGGACTACGACGGCAACAGCTACCTCGACTTCTCCTCCCAGCTGGTCAACACCAACATCGGCCACCAGCACCCCAAGGTCGTCGCCGCCATCCAGGAGCAGGCCGCCCGGATGTGCACCATCGCACCGGGCTTCGCGGTCGACGTGCGGTCCGAGGCGGCCCGGCTCGTCGCCGAACGTACGCCCGGCGACCTGGACAAGATCTTCTTCACCAACGGCGGCGCCGAAGCCGTCGAGAACGCCGTCCGGATGGCCAAGCTGCACACCGGCCGGCCCAAGGTGCTGAGCACCTACCGCTCGTACCACGGCCACACCGCCGCCGCGATCCATCTGACCGGCGACCCGCGCCGCTGGGCCAACGACACCGGCGCGGCCGGCG
>NZ_JBOHCV010000531.1:0-10875 GCF_050698815.1 Streptomyces sp. | reverse complement strand
ACGTGTCGCCGACTCCCCCGCCCTCACCCCGCACGACCTCGACGCCGTCGACAGCGTCGTCACAGGCTGCGCCGTGGCCATCGCGGAGACCGGGACCATCGTCCTGGACGCCGGGCCGGAGCAGGGCCGTCGCCGCATCACGCTGGTGCCGGACCATCACGTCTGCGTCGTACACGCCCCCGGCCAGATCGTCGACTCCGTCCCGGAGGGGCTCGAACGGCTCGATCCTGCCCGGCCCCAGACGTGGATCTCGGGGCCCTCGGCCACCAGCGACATCGAACTCGACCGCGTCGAGGGCGTGCACGGCCCGCGCACGCTGGAGGTGATCCTCGTGTCCCCCGACCCGCGTACCAGCCCGGAGGACTGATCGGCTACATCCACACCGCCGTGTCCTGCTACTAGTCCTACGCCTGGCGCGAGACGCTGACTGCGGCCGGCATCACGCACAAGCGCACACACCGCACTCGGCGGGCAGGTTCGCATGGGGATCAAGCGGATTCGTGCGGCAGAAAAGGTGGGGTATCCGTCATTGCTGCCAACGCCCCGCTCCGCCACGATGGTCGCCATGCGGCCACGCACCGTGCTCTTCGTCCTCTACGACGGCGTCCAAAGCCTCGACGTCAGCGGACCTCTCGAGGTCTTCGCCGGCGCCGCCCGCCACCCCGGGGGCTCTTACGAGGTGCGCACGGCGAGCCCCGGCGGCACCGCTGTCCGCTGCTTCAGCGGACTGCGGCTGGCACCGGACGCGGACCTGGCCGACGAGACCGCGCCGCACACTCTCGTGGTTCCCGGCGGCGAGGGCGCCTTCCAGCCCGATCCGCGCATCGTCGACTGGCTGCGCGAACACGCCCCGCGGGCCGAGCGGCTGGTCTCCGTGTGCACCGGCGCACTACTGCTGGCCGAGGCCGGACTGCTCGACGGGCGGCGGGCCACGACGCACTGGGCACACTGCGACCGGCTGCGCAAGCACCCCGGGGTCTCCGTCGACCCGGACCCGATCTTCATCCAGGACGGTCGCGTCCATACTTCGGCAGGAGTCACCGCCGGGATCGACCTGGCGCTCGCCATCGTGGAGGAGGACCTCGGCCGGGAGGTGGCGCTGTCCATCGCCCGTCACCTGGTGGTATTCCTGCGCAGGCCGGGAAACCAGGCGCAGTTCAGCGCCCAGCTGGCCGCCCAGACGGCCCGGCGGGAGCCACTGCGCGAGGCGCAGAGCTGGATCGCCGAGCACCTGGCAGCGGACCTGTCCGTCGAGGCGCTCGCCGCCCGCGCCAGCCTCTCACCGCGGCACTTCGCCCGGGCCTTCCGGGCGGAGACCGGGATGACGCCGGGCCGCTTCGTCGACCAGGTACGCCTCGAAGCCGCTCGCCGACTGCTGGAGGACACCTCCGACGGCGTCGAGGAGATCTCCCGCGCCTGCGGTTACGGCACCCCGGAGGCGATGCGCCGCGCTTTCGTACGCACCCTGGACACCGCCCCGGCCGAGTACCGCCGCCGCTTCAGCCCCGCACCCGCGCACTGAGCTTCAGCCACCCGCCCGCCACGCCGCGGGACAAAGACCTGCCGCCTGCCGAATCGAGGAGCCCCGTGCAGATCGCGATAGCCCTCTTCCCCCGCTTCACCTCGCTCGACGCCGTCGGCCCGTACGAGGTGCTGACCCGACTGCCCCGGACCGACGTCGTCTTCGCGGCCGAGCGCCGCGGCCCCGTGCCGAACGAGTCCGGCGAGCTGTCCCTCGTCGCCGAGGCGACCCTCGACGAGGTGACCCGCCCGGACATCCTGCTGATGCCCGGTGGCCCGGGAGTTCTGGACCAACTGGCGGAGGACGGCGCCCGACCGCTGGTGGAGTGGGTGCGCGCCGTCGACCCGTACACCATCTGGACCACATCGGTCTGCGCCGGCTCCTTGATCCTCGGGGCCGCCGGACTGCTCACGGGCCGCAGGGCCACGTCCCACTGGCTGGCCCTCGAGCAGCTCCCCGCCTACGGGGCTCAGCCCACGCTGGAACGGGTGGTGGTCGAGGGCAAGTACGTCACCGCCGCCGGCGTCTCCTCAGGCCTCGACATGGCGCTCACCCTCGCGGGCCGGATCGCGGGCGGGACGGAGGCCCAGGCCATCCAGCTTGCGATCGAGTACGACCCGCAGCCGCCGTATGACTCCGGCTCTCCGACGAAGGCCCCGGCGGAGGTGCACGAGGCCTTCCAGGCCCGGATGGGCCAGCTGGTCCTGGGCGAGCCGGACCGACCGGAGCCGAACTGACCAGGTGACGCGGCCCCCTGCGCTCCAGAAATACGGCGATGCCCTCCGCGGCGTGCCAGCGCTTCCCTCGCCCGCCCGGACGTGATCACCCGCGTCACACGCATTGCGCCACAACAGCTCAACACCCCTGCCCAACCCTGGGTTTGGGGCCGCCCCTGGTGGGGGTGAGGTGTCGTTCAGCGACCTGGACGGCCGTGGCTCATCTCGTGCAGAGTGCGCAGGCTCCGGAGGAATGCCTCCCGGTCGGCGGCCGGAACCTGCCCGAGCAGGCGTTCCTCGCCGTCCTGGACGGCGGCCCGGACGGTGTCCCGGAGTCGGCGGCCCTCCGGAGTGAGGGAGAGCAGGCGCACCCGGCGGTCCGTGGGGTCGGGCCGGCGGGTCAACAGCCCGCGGGACTCCAGGTCGTCGAGTACGGCGATGATCCGGGTCTTGTCGGCGTGGATGGCCTCGGCCAGTGCGGCCTGGGTGCGCAGGGGTGTCTCGTCGAGATGGGACAGCACCGCGTAAGCCCACATGGTGAGGCCGTGGGCGTCGAGGGCCGGCTGTTCGGCGGCCATCAGGGCGCGGCCCAGGGGGACGACCATCGCGGCGAGGTCGGGGCGGGGCGTGTTCCCGGGAGCTGCGTTCATGCCGGTGAACGTACCCGTTGACAAACCGTACGCTCAAGCAGATCGTAAGCGCATGCGTATCAAATTGTTGAGGTCGTCCTGGACACCCGGGCCGGACCACGGCCGGGACGGCCCCGTCCTGATCAGCGTCACCGACTTCAGGCTCGACAGGGTCATGGACCTGCCGGGGGTCCACCGTGCGGCCCGGCGACTCGCGGCGGGCTGGCCGGAGTTGGAAGGGGCGTACGGCATGTGGCTCTGGGCACGCCCTACCGCCCGCCGCTGCGGTGCCGTGGCTGTCTGGCGCGACGAGACCGCCCTGCACCGGTTCATCGCCTGGCCGCCGCACGTCGAGATCATGCGCGCGTACCGGGCGAGAGGCTCCCTGACCTCCACCACCTGGCACTCGGACGCGTTCGCCCCCGCGGAGACCTGGACCCGCGCCCGTAGTGGCTTGCTCGCCTGAGCCTCGCTCGGGCCTGTCCGACGGGGCAAGTCCTACGGCCAGTGGCGATAACGGGCTACCGCTGGAGTACTAGGACCGCAGCCCGTTACGCATCGCACCGGTCATGGCTAGCGTCATCAGCATGGACACCCACACCGCTGACAGCAGCGGCATCCTCGACGAGGCGCTGGAACGGCTGCACCGTGCAGGTCCGGAGCGCGAAGGCTGGCTGAGCAATCACGCGCCCATGACGGTCGAGGCCCTGGTGCGGCACGGGCAGGCGCCGGCCGTGCACCGGTGGCTCGACGGCTACCGGGACAAGCTGGAGGACATGCCCGCACGGTCCGTGCCCGTGACCGCGGCCAACTGGCAGGAGGCGCTGGGCGATCCACGGCGGCTGACCGACTGGATCGGCCATTTCTCCCGCAGTCTCGATACCCGCCCGTGGCGTGACGTCCTCACCGAGTGGTGGCCCAGACTGCTGCCCGGCATCACCGCCTCCGCCACGCACGGTGTGATCCGGGTCGGACACGCCGTGCGCACCCTGCTCGACGAAGAGCCTGCGGGGGACGACAGACACGGGCCGCGGCTCACGGAACTCGCACACGCCCTCGGCTACTGGGCAGCCCGGCACCAGACCCTGACCGGGATCGCCCGGCTTCCCGCCGCCGCCGGCTCCGCCGCCGCCGGCCTCGCAGCCGTGCCCCGCATCAGCGACCAGACCGGCGGCATCCGGGACCGGTTCGCCCGGATCTCAGGACTCCCCGGCCGTCCCGCCACGGACGGTCCGGACCCGGAGCACGCACGATGGCGTCTGCGGGAGCTGGTACGGGCGGCGACACACCGGTACGCCACGCACGCACACGGAGAGCCGGTCATGCTCGTACATGCCGCCACCGCGCCCAACGCCGTGCTGCGCACCCTGCCCGCGCTGCCGCCCGAGTTCTGGCTGCCGAGTCTGGACGCGGCCTGGTCGGCCGCCACCGCCGTGACCGCGGCCTACGCTCCGGCCGAGGCGATCGCCCCGGCGGGAGCGGCGGCGGACCGCACGACCGCCGGAGAGGTCTTCGAGCGCGCGGCCGCGCACGGCGACGAACACGCCATCAAACTCACGGACACGGCCCTGGACGTGGCCGCCTGGGACGCGGGGACTGACGGTCGGGGCGACGGCTTGGCGCTGGCCGCCGCGCTGCGCGCGATCGAGCTCATCGAGCCTTGAACGCCGCTGTTCGAACCGCGCGGTGTCGCCCGCCCCTCGGCGAACGATCTCGGCCTCGCCGTTTCAGCGGCGGGCGGCTGTCGTCCTTCGGACTACGAGGGTCGGGGAGCTGAGGGCGCGCATCGAGGTGACCCGGCCGTCGATGCGGTCGACGAGCAACCGTGCCGCCGTCGACCCCATCGTCCGTCCCGCCTGATCGACCGTCGAACTACCGGGGCAGCAGCCCGCGTCGGTGACATCCGGAGTGCACGAGTGGCCCGTGACGGTCCAGCACTGAGGGGACGTTTTCACGGCAGCGGCAGGCGGGCGGCGAAGGCGTCGTGGGAGTGCTTGTCGAAGAGCACGAAACGCAGTTCGTCGAAGCCCTCGCCCTCCTCGCGCACCGTGGCCACGGCGATGCGCGCGCCGTCGTCGAGCGGCCAGCCGTACACGCCGGTGGAGATCGCCGGGAAGGCGACGGTGCGGGCGCCGAGCTCCCGTGCCTGGCGCAGCGACTCGCGATAGCAGGAGGCCAGCAGCGCGGAGCGGTCCTCGCTCTTGGCCCAGACAGGGCCGACCGTGTGGATCACCCAGTGGGCGGGCAGCCGCCCGGCGGTGGTCGACACGGCCTGTCCGGTGGGCAGCCCGCCGCCGTAGTGCGCGGCCCGCAGCTCGCGGCACTCCGCCAGGATGTCCGGGCCGCCCTTGCGGTGGATGGCGCCGTCCACACCGCCGCCGCCCAGCAGCGAGGAGTTGGCGGCGTTGACCACCGCGTCCACGGCCTGTTCGGTGATGTCGCCCTGGACGAGCGTGATGGTCGGGTTCGGCATACGGGTCATCCTCGCACCGGAGGCCTGTCATTGCGCCGACCTCTGGCACCGTGCGCGCACCCTGGCAGCCACTGTGACCCTGGGATAGCTTGCGCCTCCAGACCTGCCCTCCGTTCGACCGCCTCCGGAAGGACGTACCCCGATGCCCAGCGCTCCCTCCCGCCGTTCACTCTTCCTCGGCGGCACGGCTGCCGCCCTCGGCACGCCGCTGCTCGCTTCCAGCGCCGCCGCGGCCCCCGCGGAGGCTGCCCGGGGCGGGGACAGGCACGTCATGCCGGGCGCCGACGTGGCCGCCGCGGCCGGATGGAAGCTGCTGCGCGGACGCAAGGTCGGCGTCGTCAGCAATCCCACGGGCGTACTGCGGGACGCAAGTCACGTGGTGGACTCCATGGCCGCGCACGGCGAACTGGACATCGTCGGCGTCTTCGGACCCGAACACGGCTTCCGCGGCAGCGCGCAGGCGGGCGGGTCCGAGCCGGAGTTCAAGGACCCGCGCACGGGACTGACGGTCTATGACGCCTATGGGGCCGACGCGGCGAAGATGGCCACACTGTTCCGCAAGGCCGGCGCGGACACCGTCGTCTTCGACATCCAGGACGTCGGTGTGCGCTTCTACACCTACATCTGGACGATGTTCCAGGCGATGGTCGCGGCCCGCGACGTCGGTGCCTCCTTCGTGGTGCTGGACCGCCCGAACCCGATCGGGCGACCCGCCGACGGACCGCTGATGACGAAGGAGTTCACTTCGGGGGTCGGGCTGAAGCCCATCATCCAGCAGCACGGCCTGACGGTCGGTGAGCTGGCCGGCTACTTCAACGGCGAACTGCTGCCCCAGGAGGGCGACGGCGAGAAGGTGGACCTGGAGGTCGTACGGGTACGGGGCTGGCGTCCCTCGGCACTGGCCCAGGACACCGGTCTGCCATGGGTGCCGCCGTCTCCGAACATGCCCTTCCCGGACACCGCAACCGCCTACGCGGGCACCGGCTACTTCGAGGGCACCAACCTCTCCGAGGGCCGCGGCACCACCCGCCCGTTCGAGTTCATCGGCGCCCCGTACCTGGACTACCACTTCAGCGACCGGCTCAACGCCCGTGAGCTGCCGGGCGTCCGCTTCCGCGAGGGCTACTTCGTTCCGACCTTCAGCAAGTACCAGGGCAAGACCTGCGCCGGCGTCCAGCTGATCATCACCGACCCGAGCCGCTACCGCGCCGTCCCGACGGCCGTGGCGATGCTGGCCGAGGCGCTCAAGTACGACGACTTCGCCTGGCGCAAGGACGACTGGGACAAGAAGCGTCCCTACTGGGTCGACAAGCTGTCCGGCTCGCCCCGGCTGCGGGAGATGCTCGACGAGGGCGAGGAGGCCGACGCGGTGACCTCCGCCTGGACCTCGGAGGTCCGCGACTTCGACCGCACGCGCCGCCGCTACTTCCTCTACCGCTGACGACCGCTGACCGCAGACCGGACCGCCGGCGGGGCCGCTGACCGTCAGCGCTCCAGGGGCTTGTGCGCTCCTTCCGGCAGCCGCAGGTACACCAGTGCGGACACCAGGCACAGCCCGGCGACGTAGAAGGGGAACGCGTCGGGGTGGCCCAGGTCCTTGAAGAGCGTGCCCATGTACGGTGCGGTGCCGCCGAAGAGGGCCACCGTCAGCGAGTACGGGAAGCCGATGCCCGCCGCGCGCACCCGTGCGGGAAAGACCTCGGCGTTCACGGCTGCGGCGACGGAGGTGTAGCCGGTGAGCAGCACCAGACCCGCGCACTGCACGAGCAGCAGCGACATGAAGGAGTCGGTGACCGAGCGGAGCAGCGGTACGGCCAGGACGGCGAAGCCGATGGCGAAGGTGAGCAGCAGCGGCTTGCGCCCGAACCGGTCCGAGAGCATGCCGCCCAGAGGTTGCAGCAGTGCGAAGAACGCGAGCGAGATGGTGCCGACGACGAGCGAGTCACCCTTGTCGAAGCCGACGTTGACCTGGGCGTACGTGGGCAGGTACGAGGTCCAGGTGTAGTAGGCGATGGTGGCGCCCGTGGTGATCCCGCAGATCAGCAGCGACTCGCGGGGGTGGGACCGCAGCGCTTCGAAGAGGCCGGGGCGCGGCGCGGCCAGTTGCCCGGCGCTGCGGGTCTCCTGCGCGCCGCGCCGGATCCAGAAGCCGACCAGGCTCAGCAGCGCGCCGAGCACGAAGGCCGCCCGCCATCCCCACGCCTGCATCTGCACGTCGCCCACGGAGGCGAGGAGGAGCGCCGTGACACCGGAGGCGACGAGCTGTCCGGCGGTGGTGGAGACGTACTGGAAGCTGGAGAAGAGCCCGCGCCGCCCCGGTGGGGCGGACTCGACGAGAAAGGTGGTGGAGGCCGCGAACTCGCCGCCGACCGACAGTCCCTGCAGCAGCCTGGCGACCACCAGCACCACGGGACCGAGGATTCCGGCCGCCGCGTAGGTGGGGGTCAGGGCCATCAGCAGACTGCTGCCGCCCATCAGCAGAATGGTGACCGTCAGCGCGGCACGGCGTCCGCTGCGGTCGGCGACGGCTCCCATCAGCAGCCCGCCGACCGGGCGCATGAAGAAGCCCACGGCGAAGACGGCGAAGGTGGACAGCAGGGGTACGAGGGAGTTGTCCGCGCCCTTGGGGAAGATCTCCGCCGCGATGTAGGTGGCGAGGAAGGTGTAGGCGAGCCAGTCGTACCACTCGACGGCGTTCCCTACGGAGGCGGCGAGCAGTTGGCGTCCCGGGCGTGTGGGCGGCGCGGTGCCGGCCTGGGGCGCTGCCTCCGTGGGCCCGGCGTCAGAGGGCTGAGTCATGGACCCTCATCTCCCCCGTATCCGTGTGGGCACACCGGTCCGAATGCCTCGGCCGCATGAACTCCCCATTCTCCCCACCAGTCCTCCTCCCTCACGTGGGCAGGCGCTCACACCACGGGCGCATCGGCCGTAGGGGCGCCTTCGGCGGGGGCGTCAGCGACCGGGGCCGCCGCGGCCGGGACATCAGCACGGGGGCCGGCGCCGGTGGAATCGGCGGAGACCGACGTACGGGCGTCCCGGCGCACCAGCGCCGCGTACCGCCCGCCGGCCGCCAGGAGTTCGGCGTGCGTGCCGCGCTCGGCGATACGTCCGCCCTCGAGCACCACGATCTGGTCGGCGTCGCGGACGGTGGAGAGTCGGTGCGCGATGGTGAGGGTGGTGCGGCCCGCCGAGAGGGCGTCGATGGCCTGCTGGACGGCGCGTTCGGTGCGGGTGTCCAGCGCGCTTGTCGCCTCGTCGAGGATGAGCACGGGCGGGTCGCGCAGGATCGTACGGGCGAGCGCGAGGCGCTGCTTCTCGCCGCCGGAGAAACGGTAGCCCCGCTCGCCGACGAGGGTGTCGTAGCCGTCGGGCAGTGCCGCGATGTGGTCGTGGATCTGCGCTGTCCCGGCGGCGGCACGCAACTGCGCGTCGGTGGCGTCAGGCTTGGCGAAGCGGAGGTTCTCGGCGACGGAGGCGTGGAAGAGGTAGGTCTCCTGGGAGACGACGCCGACGGCGCGGGAGAGGGTGTCGAAGTCGAGGTCACGCACGTCGACGCCGTCGAGCGTGACCCGGCCGCGGGTGACGTCGTACAGGCGGGGCACGAGGTAGCTGAGCGTGCTCTTCCCGGAGCCGGTCACGCCGACCACCGCGAGGCTGCTGCCCGCGGGAACGGTGAGGTCGACACCGTGCAGGGTGCCGCCGGAGTCCTTCCCGTCGTAGGCGAAGTCCACCTCTTCGAAGCGGACCTCGCCGCGCACCCCGTGCAGCGGCACCGGGGCCGCCGGTTCGGTGATGTCCACGCGCAGATCGAGGTATTCGAAGATGCGCTGGAAGAGGGCGAGCGAGGTCTGCATCTCCACTCCGGTCGACAACAGGGAGACCGTCGGCCGCAGCAGCCCCTGCTGGAGAGTGACGAAGGCGACGAGCGTGCCGATGGAGAAGCCGGGGCCGCCGAAGTGGACGAGCATCCCCGCCGTCCAGTACAGCAGGGCGGGGATCGCGCCCATCACGATGCCGATGGTGGACATCCGCCAGCGCCCGGCCATGTGCGAACGGATCTCCAGCCCGACCAGGCGTTCGGACTCGTCGGCGAAGCCGCGGGTGAGGGAGTCGGCGCGGCCCATGGTGCGGCCGAGCAGGATGCCGCTGACGGACAGCGACTCGGTGACGATGGCCGACATCGCGGCCATCTGGGCCTGCCGCTGAGTGGTGATCCGCTTCCGCTCGCGGCCAACGCGGCGGCTGACCCAGACGAAGAACGGCAGCAGCAGAAGTGAGGCGATGGTCAGCCGCCAGTCCAGGGCGAGCATGGCGACGACCGTGGCGACGACGGCGGTCAGATTGGACACCAGCGAGGTCGCGGTGGAGGTGACGGTGGCCTGCATGCCGCCGATGTCGTTGGCGATGCGGGACTGCACCTCGCCGGTACGGGTGCGGGTGAAGAAGGCGAGCGGCATCCGCTGCAGCTTGGCGTAGACGTCGGTGCGCAGGTCGTGCATGACGCGTTGCCCGACGGTGGTGGAGATCAGCGTCTGCAGAACGCCGAAGACGCTGCTCAGCACGGCGATGCCGACCAGCCCGAGGGCGAGCAGGCTCAGCAGCGCGGTGCGCCGCTCGGGGATGGCGACATCGAGGATCTCGCGGAGCAGGAAGGGCGCGGCGACCGAGACCACCGACGAGGCGCCGACCAGCAGGCCGACCACGGCGAGCCGGCCGCGGTAGGGGCGGAAGATGCGGAGGATCCTGCGGAGTTGTGCGGGGGGCTCAGGGGTGCCGGGGTCCTTGGGCAGTGGGCTCCAGTCCGGAGTGTGGCGGTGCAATGGGCTCCTTGGGGTCGCGGGGAGGGTCTCAAACGGCCATTCGAGATTACGCCGCAGGAGCGGCCGGACGGCGCGCCGGAGGCGGACCGCCGGACGCGCGCCCGGCGGTTCCTTACGACCTGGTGCGGGGGGTGCGGCCCCGGAACGGTCCCTTGACCCGCGCATAGCATGGAGGGCGCATCCGCTGTGCACGCGCGCCCCAGGGAGTGACCCATGCCGCTGCTCGACCCCGGTTCCGGTGCGCTGCGGCCGCACGCGGGCGCCGGTCACACACCCGCCGCCGACCGCGTTCCGGACCGGCTGGCCCACGGCACACCCGAGCCGCTGCGCGGTGAGCTGCGTCGGCTGCTGGGTGCCGAGAAGGTGCTGTGCAAGGTGTCGGACCTGGTGCGTTACGCCTCGGACGCCAGCCCGTACCGCTTCGTGCCGCAGGTGGTGGTCATCGCGGAGGACGTCGACGACGTCTCCGCTGTGCTCTCCTACGCCCGCGGCAAGGGCCGCCAAGTCGTCTTCCGTGCCGCCGGGACGTCGCTGAACGGGCAGGCTCAGGGAGAGGACATCCTTGTCGACGTACGCCGCCACTGGGCAGGGGTCGAGGTGCTCGGCGAGGACGGCGCCCGCGCGCGCATCCAGCCCGGCACGACAGTGGTACGGGCGAACGCCGCCCTGTCACCCTATGGCCGGCTGCTGGGTCCGGACCCGGCGAGCGCCATCG
>NZ_JBOHCV010000530.1:0-11184 GCF_050698815.1 Streptomyces sp. | reverse complement strand
CGTCACGATCCGCCGCACCTCCGCCTCCGACCGGGCCCGGGACGCCGTGGCGAGCGCGTCCTGGGCCTCCTTGCGCAGGGCGAGGGTGGGCGGCAGCCGGGACAGGCCCTCGTCGCGCATCTTCCGCTTCAGCCACCACATCTCGTCGTACGGGGCGTCCGCGTCCCGCAGCGGCTTGCCGGCGCCCGGCAGACCGGCGAACGCGCCACGCTCCTCCGCCTCGCGGATCTGCCGGTCGACCCACGACTCGAATTCGATGCCGGGCGGTTTGCGTTCGGTCATAACGCGATCTCCCCGGTTCCGGGCGGCGCCGCACACACGACGCGGCTGCCGCGCTCCACCACCGTCGGTGCCCAAGAGTACGGCGGCCCCGGGGCACAGCGGCGACCGCCGGGGCGCTACTCGTGCGCGGCGACGAGGGTTTCCAGCAGCGCGTCCGGGAATTCCCGCTCGAAGGCCGATGCCTGCCAGCGGCTGGGGAAGAGCGCCAGCCAGCTGCCGTCACGGGTGCGGGTCAGCGCTTCGCCGTGCACCAGGCGGGAAAGGTTGAGCGCCTCGGCGCCCGCCTTGTCGGTGACCCGCGCCACGCTGTAGGCCAGCGGTTCCAGCCGCAGCGGCGCGGAGAACTCGTTCTCCATCCGGTGCGCCACGACGTCGAACTGCATGGGCCCGACCGCCGCCAGCACCGGCGACTGCTCGCCGCGCCGGTCGGAGGCCAGCACCTGCACCACGCCCTCCTCGTCGAGCTGTGCGATGCCTCGCCGGAACTGCTTGGAGCGCCCGATGTCCGACGGCCGGGCCACCGCGAAGTGCTCGGGCGCGAAGGTGGGCATGGGCGGGAAGTCGGCCCGGGCCCCGGTGTAGAGGGTGTCGCCGACCCGCAGCGCGTTGGCGTTGACCAGGCCCACCACGTCTCCCGGGTAGGCCGTCTCCACCGACGAGCGGTCCTGGCCGAAGACGCTGTGCGCGTACTTGGTGGCGAACGGCTTGCCGGTGGCCGCGCGGGTCACCGTCATGCCGCGCTCGAAGACGCCGGAGCAGACCCGTACGAAGGCGATCCGGTCCCGGTGCGCACGGTCCATGTTCGCCTGCACCTTGAAGACCAGCCCGGAGAAGGCCGCGTCCACCGGCCGCTCCCCGCCGCCGAGCAGCGGGCGCGGAGCCGGGGCCGGCGCCAGGTCGACCACGGCGTCCAGCAGCAGCCGCACGCCGATGTTGGAGACCGCGGCGCCGAAGAAGACCGGCGTGGAGTTGCCGGCCAGGAAGTCCTCCTGGTCGTGCACGGCACCCGTCTCGCGCAGCAGCTCCAGTTCCTCGGACGCCTGCTCCCATTCCGGGCCCGCCGCCACGGCGGCCTGCTCGGCGGTGAGCGTCTCCTCGACGGCCTCCTTCGCGCCGCCGGGCGTACGCGTGTAACGCAGCAGGTGCCCGGGATCGCGTACGTCGACCAGTCCGCGCAGCTCTCCGGCGATGCCCACCGGCCAGGTCACCGGCGTGGGCTTGAGCTTGAACTCGCTCTCGATCTCGTCCAGCAGCTCCAGGGCCTCCCGGCCCGGCCGGTCCCACTTGTTCACGAAGGTGATCACCGGGACGCCGCGGTGACGGCACACGTCGAAGAGCTTGCGGGTCTGCTCCTCCAGGCCCTTGGCCGCGTCGATCAGCATCACCGCGCAGTCCACGGCGGCCAGCACCCGGTAGGTGTCCTCGGAGAAGTCCGCGTGCCCGGGGGTGTCCAGCAGGTTCAGCACCCGGTCGCGGTGGTCGAACTGCAGCACCGCTGAGGTCACCGAGATGCCGCGGGCCTGCTCCATCTCCATCCAGTCCGAGGCCACCCCGCGCCGGCCCCCCTTGCCGTGCACCGCGCCGGCGGAGGTCAGCGCGCGGGCGTGCAGGGCGAGCGCCTCGGTCAGCGTGGACTTGCCCGCGTCGGGGTGGCTGATCACGGCGAACGTACGCCGCCGGGCCGCCACCGCGGCGGGGTCGGCGTTCGTCATCGGGTGGTCCCGCCCGTCTCCTGCCAGTGCTTACGCAATCCCGCCACCCGCTCCTCGAGCTCGTTCTCCGACGCCGCCCGCGCCCCCGCGCGACGCTGGAACCCTACTTCCCGGCGCCGGAAGACCCCCAATCGCGGCGGCGGCGCTCCCCCGCCGGTCTCGCCGCGTACACGTCACAGAACAGCTCCAGCGACGATCCGCGGAGCCGGCCGGCGGTGCGGCGCCCTGCTCGCAGCGAACACGCCACGGCCACGGCATGCGCGGCGCTCACCGCGGCCGGGCCGGCCGCCTTCGTGCCGGACCGGACTTGAAAACGCACGTCAACCGCCCCCTCCGGCAGTACAGTTGACGGTGTGCGCGGTCGCTTCCCGCAGCGGCCCGCGGACCGGACCGGAGGAAGGAAGTCTGTGAGCAGTCTCAACAAGGGACTCGGCAAGGTCGAGGTGACGCTCAAATGGGACCCGAGTCCGCTCGGTGCGCCGGTGCATGATCTCGACATCATCGCCGCCACGTACTCCACCGACGATCCCTACGGCGAGCCCGCGTATCTCGTCCACTTCGACAGCCGCTCCCCGGACGGCACCATCACCCTCAGCAGGGACAGCCGTACCGGCCAGGGCTTCGGACCCGACGAGGCCCTGGTCCTGGAGCTGGACCGGCTGGCCCCCGCGTACGGGCGCGTGGTCGTGGGCGTGGTCATCCAGCAGAGCGGGGGGCGGCGGACCTTCGGCGACATAGCGAACAGTGCGGTGCGGGTCGCCGTGGGGCACCACGAGCTGGCGGGCGACGACTTCGCGGACGTCGCCGGTTCCACGGCCGCGACCGTCGCTGAGTTCACCCGTGCCGGGGCGGAGGAATGGGAGTTCCACGACACCGTCAGCGGATTCGACACCGACCCGGAGTCCTTCGCGGGCGTGATGGGGAGCAGGCGCCCCTGACCCGCTCCTGACCCACACCTGGCCCTGCGGCGCGAGCGCCCGCCGTCGACGCACGGGCTGAGGTGCTGGGCCGCGTAGCAGCCCCTGGGACAGACTTGCGGAATGAGCGATTCCCAGGGGTCCGCCGGGTCTTCCCGCACACAGCTGACCGGGCGGACTCCCTGGCCGAGCCCGCAGGGGCCGCTGCGCCGGTTCCTGCGCACCGAGACCGGCAGCGCCGCGGTGCTGCTGGCCGCGACGCTCGCGGCGCTGGCCTGGGCGAACATCGACTCCGCGTCCTACGAACGCTTCTGGGCGACGAAGCTCTACCTCGGTGTGGCCGGCCAGGACATTTCCCTGGACCTGCACGAGTGGGTCAACAGCGGCCTGATGACGTTCTTCTTCTTCGTCGTCGGGCTGGAGGCGCGCCGCGAGTTCGACATGGGCGATCTGCGCGAACGCCGCCGTGTCACCCTGCCTGCACTGGCCGGCCTGGGCGGGATGGCCGTACCCGTCCTCATCTACCTCGCGGTCAACGCGGGCCACTCCTCCGCGCAGGGCTGGGGCGCGGCGATGTCGACGGACACGGCGTTCGCGCTCGGCATGCTCGCCCTGGTCGGCCCGCGCTTCCCGCGGCGGCTGCGGGCCTTCCTGCTCACCATCGCCGTCGTCGACGACTTCGTCGCCCTCGGTGTCATCGCCGTCTTCTACAGCGAACAGGTCACCCTCGGCGCGCTGTTGGCCGCCTGCGGCGTCTTCGCACTCGTCCTGCTGATCCGGGCCGCCGACGTCTCCTCCGGAGTCGTCTACCTGTTACTGGGGATGGTTCTGTGGGCAGCGCTGCTCAAGTCCGGCATCGATCCGGTCGTCGCCGGTCTGGCACTGGGTCTGCTGACCTACGCCTATCCGGCCGCCCGGGGCGATCTGGAACGGGCGAGCGGCCTCTTCCGGCTCTTCCGCGAGCAGCCGACACCGCAACTCGCCCGGTCCGCGCGAATGGGGCTGGCCGCCGCGATCTCCCCCAACGAGCGCCTACAGGAACTCTTCCACCCCTGGACCAGCTATGCGGTCGTGCCGCTCTTCGCCCTCGCCAATGTGGGGGTGCCGATCACCGGCGAGCTCCTCTCCCGCGCGTTCACCTCCCCCGTCACGCTCGGCATCCTGTTCGCGTTCGTGCTGGGGAAGCCGGCCGGCATCGTCGGGGTCTCCTGGCTCGTCACCCGGCTCAGCCGCGGCCGGCTGCGCCCCCCGGTGGGCTGGGCCGCCGCCGCGGGCGGCGGGACGATCGCGGGTATCGGCTTCACCGTCTCGCTGCTGATCGCCGGACTGGCCTTCCACGGCGGGGAGTTGGAGGAGGCGAAGATCGGCATCCTCAGTGCCGCGCTGTGCGCGTCGGCCGCGACCTGGGGTGTCTCCAGGCTGACCACGCTGCTGCCGCACCACGTACGGGGCCGCGCCCTGCACGGCAGGTCCGCTCCCGTCGTCGACCTCACCAGCGTGATCGACCCCGAGCGTGATCACGTACGCGGCCCCCGGGACGCGACCGTCACCGTGGTGGAGTACGGCGACTACGAGTGCCCGTACTGCGGCGCGGCCGAACCCGTCATCCGTGAACTGCTGGCCGGCCTGGGAGATGTCCGCCACGTCTGGCGGCACCTGCCGCTGACCGACGTCCACCCGAATGCGCAGCTCGCCGCCGAGGCGTCCGAGGCCGCCGCCGCGCAGGGTGCCTTCTGGGAGATGCACGAGTGGCTGCACGCCCACCAGGAGGACCTGCGGATGCCGGCGCTGGTACGGCAGGCGGAGGCACTCGGCCTGGACGTCGAACGCTTCCGCCGGGACATCCACGACCGCGCCGGCGCGGACCGGATCGCCGAGGATCTCGGCTCCGCCGACGAGAGCGCTGTCTCCGGCACCCCGACCTTCTTCATCAACGGCCGCCGGCACCGCGGCGCCTACGACAGCGACGCCCTCCACACGGCCGTACGGGCCGCGCGGGTACGGGCGAAGCTCGGCCACTAGTGCGTGGTACCGCGTCCAGGGCGTGTTATCGCGCGGGTGTCCACGAATCCGCACATACCCTGCGAAGACGCTGATTCGAAGCAGGGAGTACCACGATGGACCGAGACGACCTGCCTGCCCCGGACACGGGCCTGATCCTCACCCACTTCCTCACCGTGCGGGACGTGGCGCGCTCCCGCTCGTTCTACGCCGACGTCCTGGGCGGCACGGTGGTGCTGGAGGAGAACCCGTGCATCGTCAAGCTCGCCAACGGCTGGATCATCATGAATCCCGGCGGCGGCCCCACCCCCGACAAGCCCGGTGTGACGCTGCGACCGCCCGAGGACGTGAACACCACCTCGAGCTTCCTCAACATCCGCGTGGCCGACGTTCAGGAGTGCTATCGCGCGTGGAGCGCCAAGGGCGCGGAGTTCCTCACACCGCCCATCGACCGCAAGGCCGAACTGCGCTGCTACGTACGCGACCCCGACGGCTACCTCATCGAAGTGGGACAGGCGACCGGGATGCTGGAGGGGATCCTCGCCGACCCGCCCGCCGGTACGGCGTAGGAGCGGCGGGACGGATTCGTCACCGGGGGCCGATGCGGCCGCCCGGCCTGAGGTTCCAGCGCCCCGTCCTGCCGCTGAGGCCGGTGGCGGTCAGAGGTTCCACGTCCACCCGCCAGAAGCCCTGCGCGGGGGCGCCCAGGGCGCAGACCACGGCGGCCCGTACGACATCGGGCTCCACCACGGCCACCACCCGCCCCGCTTCCGCCGCCAGCCGGTCCAGCCAGCCCTCGGTCCTGGCGCACAGCTCCCGTACCGACTCACCGCCGTGCGGGGCGACTTCGGGGTCCGACAGCCAGACGGGAACCGCTTCCGGCTCGGTGGCCGCCACCTCTTCCAGGGGCCTGCCACGCCAGCGGCCCATGTCGCAGCCGCCCGCCCCGGGTTCGGGCACCGCCCGCAGTCCGAGCCCGTCGGCCGTCTGGGCGCAGCGTGGCGAGGGCGAGGCGAGGACGCGGGCGTCCGCAGGTACGGACAGCGAACCGGCCGCCGCCCGGGCCGCGCGCAGCCCGGCCGCCGTCAGTGGCCGCCCGTCGTCGAAGCGGACCTCGTCCGACGCCTCGCTGCGGGCCGCCGAGATCAAAGTCACTCGGGTCGTCATCGTTCCCTCCAGCCCCGTGAACGGCCGTTTCCCGCACGAAAGTTGATCACACCGCACCTTTGCCGGCCGACGGTGCGGTCTTGGCCCGGCAGGCCGGATCGCGGTACCTTCCGCTGGTATCGACGACAACTCGGAAGCCGGTGGGAATCCGGCACGGTCGCGCCACTGTATGTCCCCGCCCTCGGGCCGGGACAAGTCAGACCCGCGGTGTCGTCACGAGCTCCACCGACAGGGACGCGAGTTCCCAACAGGAGGTCCGCCATGGCACAGTCCATCGCCCCGCCCAGCCCCGGCACCAGCACCGCGATCCCGGCCACCCTGCCGGTGAAGGCGATCCTGCCCTGGGCGTTCTTCTTCGGTCTGCTGATGCTGGTTCTGCTGTACTTCGTCGGAGCGGAGCAGGGGGCCACGTCCCTCATCTCCGGTACCGGCGTGCACGAGTGGGTCCACGACGGACGCCACCTCCTCGGCTTCCCCTGCCACTGATCCGGCGGGAGCCCCAGCACCATGAATTCCGCAACAGTACGAACACTCCTTGTCCGCGGCATGCTCGCGGGACTCGTCGCCGGCTTGCTGGCCCTGGTCGTCGCCTATCTGCTCGGTGAGCCTCACATCGATGCCGCCATCGCCTTCGAAGAGGCCCACGCGCACGGGCACGGGGGTGAAGAAGAGGAACTGGTGACCCGCGGCGAGCAGTCCACCGTGGGTCTGGCCACCGGTGTGCTGATCTACGGTGTGGCCTTCGGCGGTATCGCCGCGCTGGCCTTCAGCTTCGCCCTGGGACGCGTCGGCCGGTTCGGCCCGCGCGCCACCGCGGCCCTGCTCTCGGGCGCCGCCTTCGTGACCATCTGCCTCGTGCCGTTCCTGAAGTACCCGGCCAACCCGCCCTCCGTGGGCGACCCCGCCAGCCTCGACAAGCGCACCGCGCTGTACTTCCTGATGATGCTGCTCGGCGTGCTGCTGGCGCTCGCGGCGACGATCCTGGGCAAGCGCCTGGCCGTCCGGCTCGGCAACTGGAACGCGACGGTCGTGGCCGGGCTCGGCTTCGTCACGGTCATCGGTCTCGCGTACGCCTTCCTGCCGTCGCTCAGCGAACTCCCCGAGGGATTCCCGGGCTTGCTGCTGTGGCGGTTCCGGCTCTCGGCGCTCGCCGTCCAGCTCGCACTGTGGACGGCCTTCGGCCTGGCCTTCGGTCACCTTGCGGAGCGTGCGCTGAAGCCGGCCTCGTCCCGCGCCGCGCCTGAGCCGACCGCGGCGGCGACTCCCGCGCCACACTGAGAAGTCGAGCGAGAGCCGGGGCTGGGCCTGGCGGCCATGGACGGCCGCCGGGCCCAGCCGTGTCACTGGACCTCAGCCCTCGCGCACTTCGGACCGCACGGTACGGGCCGCCGCAGCCAAGTGCTCCAGTGCCGCGCGCACTTCCGGCCAGCCGCGGGTCTTCAGCCCGCAGTCGGGGTTGACCCACAGCCGTTCGGCGGGGATGGCCCCGAGGCCCTTGCGCAGCAGTGCCGCCACCTCATCGGCGCTCGGTACCCGCGGGGAGTGGATGTCGTGGACGCCGGGACCGACCTCGCGGGGATAGCCCACGGTGGCCAGTTCGTCCGCGACCTGCATGTGCGAGCGGGCCGCTTCCAGGCTGATGACGTCCGCGTCGAGATCGTCGATCGCGGAGACGATGTCGCCGAACTCCGCGTAGCACATGTGGGTGTGTATCTGGGTGTCCGCACGCACGCCGGCGGTGGTGAGGCGGAAGGACTCGGTCGCCCACGCCAGGTACGCCGCCCGGTCCGCGGCCCGCAGCGGCAGGGTCTCCCGCAGCGCCGGCTCGTCGACCTGGATGACGGCGGTGCCCGCCGCCTCCAGGTCGGTGACCTCGTCGCGCAGGGCGAGTGCGACCTGCCGTGCGGTCTCGGCCTGCGGCTGGTCGTCCCGTACGAACGACCACGCCAGCATCGTGACCGGTCCGGTGAGCATGCCCTTGACGGGACGCGGGGTCAGCGACTGGGCGTAGCGCGTCCACTCCACCGACATGGGTTCCGGGCGGGAGATGTCGCCCGCCAGGATCGGGGGACGTACGTAGCGGGTGCCGTAGGACTGCACCCAGCCGTGCCGCGTCGCCAGGTACCCCTTCAGCCGCTCGGCGAAGTACTGCACCATGTCGTTGCGTTCGGGCTCGCCGTGCACCAGCACGTCGAGACCGGCCTCCTCCTGGAAGGCGACCACCTCGCGGATCTCGGCGGCCATCCGCTCGTCGTAACCCGCCGCATCCAGGCGGCCGGCCCGCAAGTCGGCACGGGCGGTACGCAGTTCGCTGGTCTGGGGGAAGGAACCGATGGTGGTGGTGGGGAGGAGGGGCAGACCGAGGCGGGCTCGCTGGGCGGCGGTCCGCTCCGGGTAGGGCTGCGAGCGGCGCCCGTCGGTGTCGGTGACGGCCTGGGCGCGGGCCCGTACGGCCGGATCGCTGGTGAGCGCGGAGGAGGTACGGGAGGCGAGTGCCGCGTAGTTGGCGGAGAGCCGTGGCGCGATGGCGCCGGTGCCTTCGCTCAACCCCTGGGCCAGGGTGACGACTTCCTCGGTCTTCTGCCGGGCGAACGCGAGCCAGCGGGCGACCTGCGGGTCCAGCTCCCGCTCGATGGCGGCGTTCAGCGGGACGTGCAGCAGCGAGCAGGACGGCGCGACGTCCACCCGGTCGGCGAACCCGAGCAGCGAGGCGAGCGTGGACAGCGACCGCTTCAGGTCGTTGATCCATACGTTCCGGCCGTCCACGACACCGGCGACCAGCCGCTTTCCTGGCAGTCCACCCGCACGGGCCAGGTCGTCGACGTTGGCGGCTGCGGGTCCGGTGAAGTCCAGCGCCAGCCCCTCGACGGGGGCCTTGGCCAGCACCGGCAGCGCCTCGCCGAGGCGGTCGAAGTAGGAGGCCACCAGCAGCTTGGGCCGGTCGGTGAGGGTGCCCAGCTCACGGTAGGCACGGGCCGCGGCGTTCAGCTCGGCGGGCGTGCGGTCCGCCACCAGGGCGGGCTCGTCCAGCTGCACCCACTCGGCGCCCGCCGCGCGGAGGTCGGCGAGCACCTCGGCGTAGACGGGCAGCAGCCGGTCCAGCAGGGTCAGCGGCTCGAAGTCCGCGGCGACCCCGGGGGCGGGTTTGGCCAGCAGCAGATAGCTGACCGGGCCGACGAGTACGGGCCGGGCGGTGTGACCGAGGGCCACTGCCTCGGACAGTTCCGCGACCTGCTTGGCGGAGTCCGCGGTGAAGACGGTGTCGGGGCCCAACTCCGGGACCAGATAGTGGTAGTTGGTGTCGAACCACTTGGTCATCTCCAGCGGCGCGACGTCCTGGGTGCCGCGCGCCATGGCGAAGTAGCCGTCGAGCGCGCTGTCCTGGACGGCGGCCCGGTGCCGGGCGGGAACGGCGCCGACCATGACGGTGGTGTCCAGCACGTGGTCGTAGTAGGAGAAGTCGCCGGTGGGCACTTCGTGCACGCCGATGTCGGCGAGCTGCCGCCAGTTGCCCCGGCGCAGTCCCGCCGCGGTCTCCCGGAGGGCGTCGGCGGTGACGCGGCCCTTCCAGTAGCCCTCGATGGCCTTCTTCAGCTCACGGTCGGGTCCCTGGCGCGGGTAACCGTACACGGTGGCACGGGATGCCGCGGCTGCGGTCTTGCTGGTCACTCAACTCTCCTTCGCGAGTCTCGCCGGTGACCTCGGGCGACGAGGTCCTGCACGAGAAGGAGAGGCGACGGGGCGGCACGCATCGTGGGTGCCCGCCCGTACCGCCGACCCGCCCTCGAGGTCACCGAGATCGCCGCGCACGACTGTCGCGCGCGGACAGTGGCAGGTCTTCGGACTCGCGGGCATTTCGCGACCGACCGTACGTGCGGATGCACGCGCCGGACGCGGCTCCTACTGACCGTCGCTTCCCGGACCCGCTCTCGGGCCCAGTGCGTATGACGGCGTTCGTTCCCACTCACCGCTGCGGGGCAGTTCCGGAGTTCCACCGGATTCCCTCTTACGACGCGCCTGCCTGGCGGGCAGGCCGAACCAACTGCCCTTCCACCCTACGCGCCGGCCCACCTCCCCGACAGTCGGCCGAAGGTGATCTCACTGGTCACCCTTCCCGGTAGTCGGGCCGGGTGAGGGTGCTGACCTTCTGCCCTTCCCTGAGTATCCGGTTCAGGAGGAAGCGCCTGCTCAGCAGAGCGTTGCGGGTGCCCAGACCGGCCGCGGTGCGGGGGCGAGAAGCTTCCCGGTGCGGCCCGGGTGGCTGCCCAGAATTCAGGCGGCGTCGGTCTCATGCGGGGTGAAGGTGACCTGGGTGTCGTCGTTGTCCAGGGCGATGTTGAGTGAGGCGTCCAGCGCGCGGGCGAGCTTGGCGAGCAGCGGCAGGGTCGGCACGGTGTCGGAACCCTCGATACGGGAGATCTTCGCCTGGGTGAGGGCGGCACGGTCGGCGAGCTCGGTCCGGGTCAGCCCCAGCTCGGTGCGCCGGTCATGGACGGCTTGGGCCAGCGCCATGGACAGCCGGATCTCGCGACGGGCCTCGGCGACATCGTCCGGCTCAGTGAAGCCCTCGGCAAGCTTGCGCTCTCGCAGGGTCTTCCAGCGACTGTGGCTCATCTTCACACCTCTCCTTCCTCGACGCGCCGCACGAACTCCTCGTGGGCCAATCCGTGTTCGGCTGCGCAGGTCTTCTGTGCGAGCTTGGCCCGCTCAACTTCGGCGTCCTCACGCATCTTCGTCTTGCGGAACACCGTCAACAGCACAGCGGTGCGGTTCGGGCTCAGCCAGTACGTGATGCGCATCGCCGCTCTGTCGAGCGTCGGGCGGAGTTCACGCACCCCGTCGCCGAGGTACGGGCGTAGGGCTCCCCGAGAGCCGCCGCGTTCTCGGCCGGCAGGCCCGCGTACTCGTCCACCTTGAGGAAATGCTTGGCAGGCAGAGACTCCAGCCAGGCCCGCACCTCGGGCTCGATGTACTTCAGGTTTGGTTTCCGAGCCGGAGCCTCAGCTGTTGGCCAGGGTGCGGTCGAGGAGAGGGAGCAGGCGGTCCCAGTGGCGCTGCAGCGCGGAGGGGCTGAAGGCGTCGGTATCGGACATGGTGAAGCCATG
>NZ_JBOHCV010000529.1:0-6878 GCF_050698815.1 Streptomyces sp. | reverse complement strand
TCGACGATGACGCGGACCCGCGCGGTCCGCTCCCGGACATCCGCCGTCGCACGCGGCCGGTACCGGCGCCCGGGCGGAACGTGGAAAGTGGCGGGTTGGGTGCGCAGCGCTTCCCGCGCGGCCTGCGCCGCGACCTTGGCCACAACCTTGTCGACGATCCTGGTCGCGCCCCGCTCGGCGGCGTCCACCGCCGTATCGGTCACGGCGTCACCTGCGCCGGCTCTCGTCGCGGACGCGGAAGAAATCGCCCGCCTGCAGGTCGCCGTCCAGGAAGCGGCCCGCCACAAAGCCGATGGCACCCAGCGCGGCCACCAGCACGAAGGCACCGAAGCCGCCGAAGTACCCGGCGAAGCCCAGCGCCATCCCTGCGATCAAGCCGATCACGGCCATGCTCATCGTGCGCTCCTTCGCTCAGTGCACATCCGTACAGCTCCTGTTGCCCGCACAGCGGCTGCTTACTGCAGTCGCGGCCGTTCCGATTCCTCCTCGCCCTCCGCCTCTTCGGGCAGCTTGACGTCGCTGACCGCGATGTTGACCTCGACGACCTCGAGGCCGGTCATCCGCTCGACGGCGGTGATGACGTTCTCCCGCACGGCGCGCGCGACATCGGAGATGGCGACCCCGTAGTCGACGACGATCTCCAGGTCCAGCGCCGTCTGGACATCGCCGACCTCGGCGTTCACGCCGCGTGCGGCGGACTTGCTGCCGCCGGGGACCCGGTCGCGTACGGCCCCGAACGTACGGGTGAGGCCGCCGCCCAGCGCGTGCACGCCCACCACGTCGCGTGCCGCCAGGCCCGCGATCTTCTCGACGACGCCATCGGCGATGGTGGTCCGTCCCCGGCTTCCCGGGTCGGTCTTGCCCCGGCGGGTCTCGGGCGCGCCGTCGTGGGCTGCCTTGGTCGAACCGTGGCCGGGGGTCTCGAAACGGTTGCTGGTGGTGGTCTCGGACATCGCCTTCACACCTTTCCGAGGAGAGGGAGCGGTCAAATGCCGCTCTCGTGCCACATTAGGCGGATACGCACCCGCTCGCCCTGCGCGCACCCACCCGAACGGGTGAGGCTCGCGGCCCGCGGCGCCTTGCCTGCGCCAAGCTGGTGCGGAAACGGACCGGAGAAGTGAAGGGGATGCGCACATGGCCGCTGACCGGCTGGCACAGGCCGTACGGCAGCAACTCGGCCTCGGCCGGCTGCTGCCCCTGGGAGACGCGGCGGACGGGGCGTGGCTGGCGGAGACCGCGGCGGTCGCCACGCTGCGGGACGCTGCGGCGGGTGCTCTTCCGGAGGTGCGGCTGGGTACTCTGCGGATCTCCTTGGCCGACCCCGACGGCGCCGCTCCCCCGGCGGTGCCGGCGCCGCCGTCCGCACTGCGGCCAGGCCCCCTCCACCTCGACGCCGACTTCGCGACCAGCGCGGACGCGCCGCTCCCGACGGTGGGCGACCGGCTGCGCGGCGTGCTCCTGACGGCCGCCGACAAGGAGCTGGGGCTGCGGGTGGCCGCGGCGGACCTGCGGGTGACGGACCTGCTGGACGGCTTGGACGGGCCCGGCAGCCCGGGCTCCGGCGCCGGCGGTCCGGGAGCGCGGCGGCACCGGACCGACGAACGGCCACCCGCACCGGCGGACAGTCCGCGCGGCATCGCGACCGCGGAAGCAGTCCTCGCGGTGCCCGGCGTGGCCAGGCTCGCGCCGGCGCTGGGGTGGGCGCGCGGCGGTGCCGCCGGCGACGGCGCCGAGGCGGTGAGCGTCACGGAGACCCGTCAAGGCGCCGAAGAAGGCCGGCATGTGCAGATCCAGATCGCGGTCACCCAAGGGTCCCGCGCCCTCGACGTCGCGCGCGCGGTGCGGCACGCGGCGACGAAGGCGGCGGCATGGGACGCCGTGGAACCGGCCGGGCCGGTGACGGTCGCGGTACTGGTCAGCGCCATCGACCCGCCTCCGGAGACGTCGTACTAGTCGGCAAGGCCCGCGAGGTCGCGGAGGCGGCGGGCCTGGGCGGCCCGTTCGGCCGTGCGCTGCTCCTCGTACGTGCGCGAGGCGGCGGCCGCCAGCAGGGCCTTGGTCTCGATCACCGCGTCCCGCGGTGCCATCAGCAGCGCCGCCGACAGATCGCTGACGGCGCCGTCGAGTTCCGCGGCGGGAACGATCAGATTGGCGAGTCCGGTCCGTTCGGCCTCGGTCGCGTGCACGAAACGGCCGGTGGCACAGATCTCCAGCGCGCGGGCGTAGCCGAGGAGCCCCACGAGCGGGTGGGTGCCGGTGAGGTCGGGGACCAGGCCGAGGCCGGTCTCCCGCATGGCGAACTGCACGTCCTCGGCGCACACCCGCAGATCGGCGGCGAGTGCCAGCTGGAATCCGGCACCGATGGCGTGCCCCTGCACGGCGGCGATGCTGATCAGATCGGGGCGGTGCCACCAGGTGAACGCCTCCTGGTACTCCGCGATGGTGGCGTCGAGAGCCTCGTCGGAGCCGCGCGCCAGATCGAGGAAGGACGGCTCACCGTCGAAGCCCTCGGGCGTGAAGGCCTGCCGGTCCAGGCCGGCGGAGAAGGACCGGCCCTCCGCACGCAGCACCACGATCCGTACGTCACCGGGCAGGATCCGCCCCGCTTCGGTCAGCGCGCGCCACAGGGCGGGCGACTGGACGTTGCGCTTGGCCGGATTGGCGAGCGTGACCGTGGCGACGGCGCCGTCCACGGTGAGGCGTACGCCGTCCTTGTCCAGCAGGGTCATCGACATCCTCCGGTGGTTACTCCGCGGGTAAGTTAACCGAAGAGTAACCACCGGGGTGGATGCCAGGAAGTCCCGTCAGGCCGAGGCGGACTTCTTGCCTCGTGTGGCTCCGCCGCGCCCGCGCAGGGCCACACCGGACTCGCTGAGCATCCGGTGCACGAACCCGTAGGAACGGCCTGTCTCCTCGGCCAGCGCCCGGATGCTCGCACCACCGTCGTACTTCTTCTTGAGGTCTGCCGCGAGCCTTTCGCGCGCGGTGCCGGTCACCCGGCTGCCCTTCTTCAGAGTCTCGGCCACCCGTGCCTCCTCATGGGAAGTGCGCTTTGTGACTCTCATGATCACCCCTCCCCCTGCTTCTGGCCACCCATTCGGCAAGGTCCGTCCAACTGCCGTGAGCGGAGCGCGACTGTCTGTTTCCGCCCGCGCCGGGGATCCGACGGGCCGGGATTCCCGCCGCCGACGCTCAGCACCGGCGAACGGGCAGGTCAGCGGAGTAGCCCGCCGCGCACCGGCAGCCCGGACGGCGCCTGGCACAGTCCCGCACGCCCGGCGCGTGGGCACGCCGGGGTACGAGCCGCCCTCACTCAGATGAAGGATCAACGGTCGGCCGAATGATCCAGAAGAGATTGATCAAGACAGGGAAGCGGCCCGCAGGCCGGGTCAGGCCAGCGCGACGAGGTCGGCGTAATCCTCGCTCCACAGGTCCTCGACCCCGTCCGGGAGCATGATGATGCGCTCGGGCTCCAGCGCCTGGACCGCGCCCTCGTCGTGGGTGACCAGGACAACGGCGCCGGTGAAGGTGTGCAGGGCGCCCAGGATCTCTTCGCGGCTGGCCGGATCGAGGTTATTGGTCGGCTCGTCCAGCAGCAGCACGTTGGCCGAGGAGACGACCAGCGTCGCCAGTGCGAGCCGGGTCTTCTCGCCACCCGACAGCACCGCGGCGGGCTTGTCGACGTCGTCCCCGGAGAAGAGGAAGGAGCCCAGCGTCTTGCGGATGGCGACCAGATCCATCTCGGGCGCCGCCGAGCGCATGTTCTCCAGCACGGTGCGGGCCGGGTCGAGGGTCTCGTGCTCCTGCGCGTAGTAGCCGAGCTTGAGGCCGTGACCGGGGACGACCTTGCCGGTGTCGGGGTCCTCGTTGCCGGCGAGCAGCCGGAGCAGAGTGGTCTTGCCCGCTCCGTTGAGGCCCAGGATGACCACACGGGAGCCCTTGTCGATGGCGAGGTCGACGCCGGTGAAGATCTCCAGTGAGCCGTAGGACTTGGACAGGTCCTCCGCCATCAGCGGCGTCCTGCCGCAGGGTGCCGGGTCCGGGAAGCGGAGTTTGGCGACCTTGTCGGAACGCCGTTCGGACTCCAGCCCGGAGAGCAGCTTCTCGGCGCGCCGCGCCATGTTCTTGGCGGCGACCGCCTTGGTGGCCTTGGCCCGCATCTTGTCGGCCTGGGAGTTGAGCGCGGACGCCTTCTTCTCGGCGTTGGCGCGCTCCCGCTTGCGGCGCTTCTCATCGTCCTCGCGCTGGACGGTGTACTGCTTCCAGCCCATGTTGTAGATGTCGATGGCCGCGCGGTTGGCGTCGAGGTAGAAGACCTTGTTGACGACGGTCTCGATCAGCGCCAGGTCGTGGGAGATCACGATCAGGCCGCCACGGTAGGTCCGCAGGAAGTCGCGCAGCCACACGACGGAGTCGGCGTCGAGGTGGTTGGTCGGCTCGTCCAGGAGCAGCGTGTCGGCGTCGGAGAAGAGGATGCGGGCCAGCTCGACACGGCGCCGCTGACCGCCGGAAAGGGTGTGCAGCGGCTGGCCCAGCACCCGGTCGGGCAGGCCGAGGCTGGCGGCGATGGTGGCCGCCTCGGCCTCCGCCGCGTACCCGCCCTTGGTCAGGAATTCGGTCTCCAGGCGCTCGTACTTCTTCAGCGCCTTCTCCCGGGTACCGCCCTGACCGTGGGCGATACGGTCCTCGTTCTCCCGCATCTTGCGGATGACCGTGTCCAGGCCGCGCGCGGAGAGGATCCGGTCCCGGGCGAGTACGTCGAGGTCCCCGGTGCGGGGGTCCTGCGGGAGGTAGCCGACCTCACCGCCGGCGGTGATGGTGCCGGCGGCGGGGGTGCCCTCGCCGGCCAGGCACTTGGTGAGGGTGGTCTTGCCCGCACCGTTGCGGCCGACCAGGCCGATGCGGTCGCCCTTGGCGACGCGGAAGGTGGCGGACTCGATGAGGATGCGGGCGCCGGCGCGCAGCTCAAGGCCGGTGGCGGTGATCACGGACTACTCCAGGCAGGGGTTCGGGCGTACGTACGAGTGCGGAGGGAGCGCGGAGCGCCCGTACGGCGCTAATGCGTCAGCGGAGTAGCCATGAGCATCAGTCTACCGGCGCCGCGCAACCGCTTTGTTTCCGGCACTGACAGCGCCGGGTGCCAGACCGCGAAGCACGGGTACACGGTCCCGTGAGCGGACCTCTGACCAAGGACGGCGAGTGGCATGGCCGACGCACCCACGCTGTATCCGACACTGCTCTACACCGACGCGAAGTCCGCCATCGCGCAACTGGAGGCCGCGTTCGGCTTCACCAGGACGGCACTGTACGAAGCGGAGGACGGCACCGTGCTGCATGCCGAACTCGCCTACGGCAACGGCGCCGTCATGGTCGGCACCAAGGGCAAGGGCGGCGACTACGCCGAAGCGATGACGGACGCGGGGCCTTCGGGGACCTATGTGCTGGTGACGGACCTCGACGCGCACTGTGCGCGGGCGCGCGAAGCAGGCGCCGAGATCCTGGTGGAGCCCGCGGAACAGGACTACGGCGCGCGGAACTACATGGCCCGGGACCGGGAGGGCAACGTCTGGAGCTTCGGCACCTACGCACCCCGGCTCCCCGGATAGCGGCGGCTCGCGGCGGGTCAGCTGCCGCCGGTGTGCACCTGGAAGGCCGCGCGGCGCACCGCCTTGGCGAGGGCCGGGTCGGGATGGGCGGCGGCCAGCGCGACCAGCACCTGCACCGTGCGCGGGTGGCCGAGAGCGCGTACCTCTGCCAGCAGCTTGGGCACGGTGCCCTGTACGGCCGTCTCCAGGTGGTCGACCAGCAGCCGCTGTTCGCCGTGGTCGGTGACGGCCGCGGCGGTGTCCACCCAGAGCCAGGTCGCCTCTTCCCGGGTGAGCACGCCCGGGGCGCCGCCGGCCAGATCCTCGGGATCGGCCCCTTCGAGCTCGGCCAGCCAGAGCAGGGCGTACGGACGCAGAGTGGGCTCCTCGGCCGCCGACCGCACCGCGGGCTCGGCGGGGGCCCCGACCACGCGCAGCGCCTCGAAGGCCAGCGCCCTGATGAGGGCGTCCTCGCCGCGGGCCGCGCCCAGGAGTTCGGTGATGGCGGTGCCGGTGGAACGGGCGGCGAGCCAGGCACGGTACTCGTCGCGGGCCGGACCGGGGCTCAGCCGGGCGCAGCCGCGCAGCATGTCCTGTGCGGGCTGCTCGATGTTCCCTGCGGGGCTCTGGGCGGCGACACAGATCTGTTCGAGCTTGGTCCACACCGCCCAGTTGCCGAGCGGGGTGAGCACCGCCGAGCCCTGCCGTACGCCGCCTTCCTCGTCGGAGGAGCCGGTCTCGTCCGTGCACCGGGTCAGGGCGCCGACGGCGGCGAAGCCGTCGAGGGCCCAGTCGAGCGCCCAGTCGAACAGATCGGGCAGGTGACCGGTGGCATCCCCCGCACCGGACCCGCCGTCGCGCTCGGCGCGCAGCTCGGCGACGCGCCGGGCGAGCAGGTCACGAAGCGCGGGGAAGGTGACCGGCCCCGCGGTCAGGTGCATCACCGACAGCAACTGCGGTGCGGCCTCGACGATTTCGGCGACCAGCCCGGGGTCGGCGGGAGTGGGCGCGGGATAGGCCAGCGACCAGGCGTCGAAGAGGGCGACCCAGCCGCGCAGGACGGCGCTGTCGTCACGCTCCCAGGCGCGCAGCCGCCAGCCGGGCCGGGCCGTCTCACCGTGCAGTTCGATGAGCCCGGCGAGGCGCGCGCGGTCCCATTGCGTCCGTACCTGCCCGGCGGGCAGCCGTAGGTCGCCGGCGGCCCGCTCGGACTCCGGGCCGGAGCCGGAGAGCGCGCCGTGCCGCTCGGCCCAGCGGGCGAGCAGTACGGCGTCGGCGAGCGCCGCCCGAGCC
>NZ_JBOHCV010000528.1:0-2225 GCF_050698815.1 Streptomyces sp. | reverse complement strand
CCCGCGTCCTCCGCGGTGCGGCGGGCGATGTCGAGGCCGAGGCCGGTCGAGCCGGCGCCGCTCTCGCCGCGCGCGGCCACCGCCGCACCGGGCGGGAAGCCCGGCCCGTCGTCGTCCACCGTCAAGGAGCCGTCGGCGGTGACCGTGACCCGTACGGCGGTGCCTTCCGGCGTGTGGTCCAGCACGTTGCCGATCAGGGCGTCCAGCACCGCGCACAGGTCCTCGGCGGAGACCCGCACCGGCACCGGCTCCGGTGGCGCCGCGATGGCGGTGCCCCGCCCCTGGTCCTCCGCCAACGGCGTCCAGAACGCGGTACGTTCGCGCGCCACGGCGGCCAGGTCCGACCGCTCGCTGCCGGGTGCCGCGGCTTCCCGGCGGGCCGTGCGGATCACCTCGTCCACGCTTCGCTCCAGTGCCAGCACACCCGCCTCGATCCGTCCGGCCGCCTCCTCTCCGCGCAGCCCCTCGGCTTCGAGTCGCAGCGCGGCGACCGGGGTGCGCAGCCGGTGTGCCAGGTCCGCGGTGCGTTCCCGCTCGGCCCCGACGAGCACGCCGATCCGCTCGCCCAGTTCGTTCAACCGGACTGCCAGCAGCTGCAGTTCGCCCGGTCCGGAGGGTTCGGCCCGGGCCGCCAGATCCCCGGCCGCCAGCCGGTCGGCCGCCCTCGCCAGCCGCCGCGTGGTCCGTACGAGGCGCGCGGCCATCCGGTCCGCGAAGGCCAGCCCCAGCAGCGTGAGCGCGAGGCCGAGCCCTGCGACGGCCAGCCAGGAGGGCACCGCTCCGTCCCGCAACTGCGCCTTGCTCACCGTCACTTGTACGACCGATGCGGCAGGACCCGCTCCGGCGCCGCTGGTCCCCAGCACCGGCACCATGACCACACGTCCGCCGCTGTCCGGTGCGTAGGTGAAGGCCCGCCCGGACCGGGCAAGCCGCAGCGCGGACCTGCTCACGCTCGCCGGGTGCCGCCCCAGCACGTCACCGTCCGGCAGTACGACCGAAGTGCGCGGCCGGCCCCCCGCGTCGAGTCCGTTCAGTACGCCTCGTATCAGCCTGCGCCCACGGCCGGTGGAGGTGTCCGTGCTCCCGACGACCGCCGCGACCGACTGCCCGCGCTGTGTCGCCCCCGACATGGCTTCGTTCTCGGCGTGGCTGTGAGTCAGCAGCGCCAGCGGTACGAGCAGGGTGATCAGCACCAGCGCCGTGGTGACCCCGGTCAGCAGCAACAGCTGCTTACGCATCCGCGGCCCCGTCTCCCGCGACCCCGTCTCCCGGTGCCGCGAGCTTCACGCCGACGGAGCGCAGCGTGTGGAGATAGCGGGGCTGGTGGGCCGTCTCGCCCAACTTCCGTCGCAGCCACGACAGATGCACGTCCACGGTCTTGTCGGCACCGCCCAGCGGCTGCTGCCACACCTCGGCGAGCAGCTCGCGCCGGGTGACGACCTGGCCCGCCCGGCGGGCGAGAAAGCAGAGCAGGTCGAACTCCCGTGGTGTCAGCTCCAGTCGCTCACCGTCCAGCGTCACCTCGCGGGCGGACGGTGCGACGAGGAGGCCGCCGACCCGGAGCGGCTGCTCGGGCTCCGCCGCGACTCCCGTCCCCTGCCGCCGCAGCACCGCCTTGACGCGCGCGTCCAATTGCCCGGAGCCGAAGGGCTTGACGATGTAGTCGTCGGCCCCGTCCCCCAACGCCGCGACGATATCCGGCTCCTCGTCGCGGGCGGTGGCGACGATCACCGGTACGTCACTCACCGCCCGCAGTATCCGCAGCACCCGCGCACCGTCCACATCGGGCAGGCCGAGGTCGAGCACCACCAGATCCGGCCGGTGCGTGACGGCCGCTTCCAGCCCTCCCATTCCGGTCGAGGCGGTGGCCACGGCATGGCCACGGTCACGCAGCGCCCGTACGAGGGCAGCGCGCAACTGGGGGTCGTCCTCGATCACCAGGAGATGGGGCACCCTGATCACGGTAGCCACCGGGTCGGCGCGTCACAGCCGGCCCGGCGCCTTTCACCCCGGACTTATGGCGGTGCTAACCGGGCGTTAGGGGAGTGTGGAGCACACTCGCCGTGTGGACGACGGTGACGGCGGCGCGGAACGGACCGGGCACGAGGGAGCGGGCGCGGCGGTGCCGTCCGCGGAGCGGCGACGGTGGGCCCCCGCCGCCTGGTTGTACGCGGTCGCGCTGGCGGCGCTGCTCGGGATCTGGTCGTTCGAGTACGGGATGCCGG
>NZ_JBOHCV010000527.1:0-8386 GCF_050698815.1 Streptomyces sp. | reverse complement strand
TCGGGATGACCGCCACCGTATGGGCGATCTCCATGACCACCACCCAGCAACTCGCCACCCCTGACCATCTGCAGGGCCGCGTAGCCGGCTTCGTCCAGGCCGCCCTGATCAGCACCGTACCGATCGGTGCGCTGGCCGGCGGGGCGCTCGCGGCCTGGCTCGGCAACGTGCCCGTGCTGACGGGATGCGCGACGGTGGCATTGCTCGCGGCGGCCACCCTCTGGCTCCCCACGCGCCCGTCGGACCGGCTCGAAGCAGACTCGGGCCCGCAACGCGGCGATACCCGCGAGGCGGTGGGCACCTCCTGACCAACACCCGCACCTGATTCCCCAACTGTCCCAGAACGCGCCGTCCGTGCTCTCCACGCGCCCCCGGTGCGCACTGCGTCGTCCCCCTCATCCCTAGCCACGCTGAGCCGGCGGTGACCCATCGCCGCGACGGACGGCCTGGAGGGGAGACCGGGTGCCGGACAACTGGATACGGGCCCTTGTGGCGGACTTCGGAGCCGAGTGCAAGGAGCGCCTTCGGGTCAGTGACACGGAGGCGTCCATCAGTCCACCGGTCTCGAAACTGGTGGAATCCGTGGGCACGCGCTGGAAGCTGACGCCTCGCCTGCATCCCGAGTATCCGCTCCCCGAGGCCCGGGTGCGCCCGGACTACGCGGTGGAGACCGGCGGACGCATCACCGGCTTCCTGGAGCTGAAGGCGCCCGGCCACGACGTCACGCCGGACGGCTTCACGAAGCGGGACCGCGAGCAGTGGGAGCTGATGCGCCGGCTGCCCAACGTGCTGTACAGCAACGGCCACACCTGGTGTCTCTACCGCGGCGGTCCACGGCCTTTCAGGACGGTCCGCCTCGACGGCGACCTGTACCGGTCAGGCAGCCGGATGCGTACCCGTGACTCCGACGGTGCGTCGCTCCGGGACCTGCTGGGGGAGTTCCTCGGATGGCAGCCCGAACGCATCACCACGGTGCGCCAGTTGGTGACGTCCATTGCCCCGCTCTGCCAGTACTTGCGCGAAGAGGTGCTGGAGCAACTCGCCCTTGAGCGCAGGACGCCGGACGGGCCCCGCGCCCGGCGGAGTGCTCCCAAGCCGTTCACCGCGCTCGCCCACCACTGGAGCACGGTGCTCTTCCCCTCCACCGACGGGCAGGACCCCGACCACCTGTTCGCCGACCGCTACACGCAGACGATCGCCTTCGCCCTGCTGCTGGCGCGCATCGAGGGCGTGCCGCTCGCCGGACGGCATTTCGGGGACGTCGCGAGTGAGCTGAAGGCCGAGAACACGGTGATGGGCCGGGCCCTGCAGCTGCTCACGGAGACGGTCGACGCCGAGTTCGCCCGCCGCATCAACACCCTCGTGCGGATCGTCGACGCCGTCGACTGGAAGGCGATCAGGGCTCGCGAACCCGACGCCCACGTCCACCTCTATGAGAACTTCCTGCAGGAGTACGACCGAGAGCTGCGCAAACGCTCCGGCACCTACTACACCCCGCCGCGCCTCGTCCGGGAGATGGTCCGCTTCACCGACGCCGTACTGCGCACCCGGCTCGGCTGCACGGAGGGCTTCGCCGATGAGCAGGTGACGATCGTCGACCCCGCCATGGGCACGGGCACCTTCCTCAGCGAGATCATCGACAGGGTCGCCGAGCAGCGCGCTCGTCGTGGGGAAGGCTTCCGTGGTGAGGCTGTGGAGCAGCTGGCCGGCCGCCTGGTCGGCCTCGAGCGTCAGATGGCCTCTTATGCGGTCGCACAGATGCGGATCACCCAGACCCTCCGAGAGCAGGACACCGATACCAGGCTCGGCGACCTCCGGCTGCACCTGGCCGACACCCTCGCAGACCCCTACGAGCGATCCACGCTCTTCACGTTCCTGCCGGATGGTGACCCGCTGATCGAGAACAGCCGTCAGGCGGACTGGATCAAGCGTGACGAGAAGGTCACCGTCATGATCGGCAACCCTCCGGACCGGGAACGGGCCGAGGGCGAGGGCGGGTGGGTGGAGAAGGGGTGCAAGGAGCAGAACATTCCGCCGCTGATCGACGACTTCCGTTTGCGTGGAAGGAACGGCACGCAGGAGAACAAGCTCAAGAACCTTTACGTCTACTTCTGGCGCTGGGGCACCTACAAGGTCTTCGACCAGCACCGTCCGGAGTCGCACCGTGGGATCGTCGCCTTCATCAGCACGGCGGGCTTCCTCAGCGGTCCCGGCTTCCGCGGCATGCGCGCGTATCTGCGCCGCACGTGCACCGAAGGCTGGATCATCGAGCTCAGCCCGGAATGCATTCAACCGCCCGCGCGGACGCGTCTCTTCGAAGGCGTACAGCAGCAGCTCGCCATCGCCGTGTTCGTCCGTAGCGGAGTCGATGAGAGCCCGGCCGACATCCGATACGCAGCACTCGACGGCGCCACCCGGGAGCACAAGTATGCACAGCTCGAGTCCCTGGAGCCGGACAGCGAGCAGTGGCGGCGGGTGCGTCCGGACGAGCACGCCCCGTTCACACCCGCCGCAGAGGGCGACTGGGACACCTTTCCCGCGCTGGGCGATCTGCTGCCGTGGGCGGTGCCTGGCATCCTGCCGAAGCGGACGTGGGCCTACTCCCCGGATGCCGACACACTGCGGGCCCGATGGCGGCGGCTGACGGCTGAGCGGGAGATCGCCGAGAAGCGCGCGTTGTTCAAGGAGACCCACAGCCGCACCGTCGACCGGAAGGTCAAGCCCCTGCCGGGCTCGACGCAACGACCACGTTCGATGCTGGAGGCGCGCCCCGAGTGCCCCGGTCCGGTGCCGGTTGCCTACCGCCCCTTCGATCGTGAGTGGGTCATTCCGGACAACAGAGTCTTGGACAGGTGCTCACCGGATCTTTGGGGGAGCCGGCGCGCGGGGCAGGTGTACGTCGTTGAGCAACACTCCAAACGTTTCGGGGGTGGTCCCGCCATCCTGTTCTCCGCGCTGATGCCCGACCTCGACCACTTCGACGGGCGGGGCGGCCGAGTGCTGCCGCTCCTGCAGAAGGACGGTAGCCCCAACGTGGCTCCGGGGCTCCTGCCGCACCTGCGCAACTCCTACGGCGACCTGCCCGTCACCGCCGAGGACCTCGCCGCCTACATCGCCGCGATCACGGCCCACCCCGGCTTCCGTGCCCGCTTCGAGGACGAGCTCACCACCTACGGCATCCGCGTGCCGCTGACCGGTGACGCCATACTGTGGACGGAGGCAGTACGCATCGGACGGAAAGTCGTCTGGGCTTCCACCTTCGGGGAGCGGTTCGACGATCCGGCAGAGGGAAGACCCGCAGGAGTCGAGCAGGTCTGGGCGACCGCGCAACCGCACATCACCTACCGAAGGAAGGTCGGCGGGGAGGAGTTGCCCGAGGGCTTCGTCCACGACTCGGGCCTTATGGAACTGCGCCTTGGCCAGGGTGTCTTCGGACCGGTGACGAGTGAGGTGCGGGAGTACCAGGTCGGTGGACAGAACGTTCTCGACGGCTGGTTGAAACGCAGAACGGGCCCTCCGTCACGCAGGGCGGTCAGCGAGCTGGATGGCATCCGGCCCGAACGATGGCAGCCCGAGTGGAGCAGGGAACTTCAGCGGGTGCTGGCCGTTCTGTCGCACCTCGTCGAGCTGCAGCCGTCCCAGGAGGACCTGCTCGATCGTGTTCTCGTCTCCCCCCTGATCAGGGTCGCCGAGCTGATGCGCCGGAGCGTCCTACCGGTTCCGGAGACCGCGCGCCGTTCCTCTCCCGCACCGGTGCAGGCCGATGCCCTTCCCGGCAGCGAGGGAATCGAGCCCCGCGAGCCGCACGCCGTCAGACCGCTCACCGCGCAGCAAGACACCCCGACCGCCGCCCCCGCACCGCGGGCCAGACGGAGTGGGAAGCCCCCAACGCCCCAACCGCGTCAGGTGAAGCCGAAAGGTCCGTGAGCCTGAATCTTCGGGTTGTGGGTCATGACCCATCGCTCGACGGTAAGTGATTTGGTCGTTCGCCTCACCCTGCCGAACTGCGTGAATTACGTTGAGTAGCGCGGGTGTGACGAGAATGCCCCTGAAGGTCGCGCCACATCTTCCACACCCGTGACCAGGGAACGTCTCGGAGGGGAGCAGCGGAATGCCGCAGCGACGCGCCATCACCGGCCGCAGCCAGGAACCACGCCAGCGGTTCGCGGAGGAGCTGCGCACCCTGCGGAGGACAAGCGGAATAAGCCTGCGTCAGCTGGGCGAACGCCTGGGCTGGGACTGGTCGCTCTTCGGGAAGATGGAGAAGGGCGAGACGCTGGGCAGCCCTGAGGTCGTCCAAGCGCTGGAGACGCACTACAAGATGCCGGGGCTGCTGCTCGCCTTGTGGGAGTTGGCGGCGGGGGACCACACGCAGTTCCGTGAGCAGTATCGGCGGTACATGGCGTTGGAGGCGGAGGCCGTCAGCCTGTGGCACTTCGCGGTGAGCGTGCTGCCGGGCCTGTTGCAGACACCCGGATACGCGCGGGAGGTGCTGACGGCGGGCGGCCTGCGCGGCAAGGAGCTGGACCAGCAGGTCGAAGCACGGATGGGCCGGCGGGAGTTGCTGCAGGGGGAGGACGTACCGCCGTTCCGGACCATCCTGTCGGAGGCGGTCCTGCGGACGCCGTTGCGTGATGCGGGGGAGTGGCGCGGGCAACTGGACTATTTGGCGGAGATGGCGGAACGCCCCAACGTGACGGTGCAGGTACTGCTTCAATGCGCGGGAGTGCACGGGCTGATGAGCGCGGACATGTGGTACCTGCTCCTCCCGGAAGGCCGGACCGTCGCTTACACCGAGAACGGATACAAGGGCGAACTCATCGAAGAAGCCGGCCCGGTCGTGCGCTTGCAGAAGACGTACGATGCGGTGCGCGACTTGGCCCTCCACCCAGCGGAGTCGCGGAAGTTCATTCTGCAGATGTTGGAGGAAGTGACGTGCGATCAATCGACCTGACCGCCGCCATCTGGCGGAAGAGCTCCTACAGCAACCAGGACGGCGGGGCCTGCGTCGAGGTCTCCGACAACTTCGCCGCCGTCGTCCCCGTGCGGGACAGCAAGGTCCCGCACGGGCCGGCACTCGTCTTCGCTGCCGAGGGGTGGGCTTCGTTCGTGTCGGCGGTCAAGGGCGGCGGCCGCCTGTCCGGCTGAGGAGGACCGCTCCTTGCCTTCGCGCATTTCAAGCGGGGGAAGCTCCTGACAGCATGTCAGGCGCAGCGATAGAGTGAACGTCCGCTGAAGGCGTTGACGTGCCTGGACAGGTCGGCACGAGAGGTGACGCGCAAGACATGAGTGAAGTGCCCACGCACATAGGTCGGTACACGGTCGAACACGCGCTGGGCGCGGGGGGCATGGGGCAGGTCTACCTGGCCTACTCACCCGGTGGCGACCCGGTTGCCGTGAAGGTGATCAGGAACGACAGGCTCGACCAGGCGACCAGAGCGCGCTTCGAGAGAGAGGCGTTGATCGCCCGTACGGTCGTCGGGACCAACCGCGTGGCCCGATTCCTCGATGCCGATCCCTATGCCGACCAGCCGTGGATGGCCGTCGAGTACGTACCCGGCCGGACCGTCCAGGAGCAAGTGGAGAGCACCGGAATCCTTCCGGTGCCGCTGGTAGCGTCTCTCGGCGCGCTGCTCGCCGAGGGGTTGGAGGCGGTGCACGCCGTCGACCTGCTGCACCGGGACCTCAAGCCGCAGAACGTCATGCTCGGGGAGTACGGCCCGATTCTGATCGACTTCGGGCTCGGCGCGTTCATGGACGCGGGCAAGGAAACCACCCTCACCCAGGACGGGACGATCGTCGGCACCGTGCGCTGCATGCCGCCGGAGCAGGCGCTCGGCCGGTCCCGAGTGCTGGCTCCGGCCGACGTGTACGGCCTCGGCACGGTCCTGCTCTACGCGGCGACCGGCCACTACCCGTACGAGGGCAACGGCTGGCCGGCGATAGTCGCCAAGGTGACCGACGAGGACCAACCGCCGGACCTCTCCGGGCTGCCGGGGGTACTCGGTCCGCTGGTCGCCGCGCTGCTGGCCCATGCTCCTGAGGTCAGACCCACACTCGCCGAGGTCACCACACAGTGTGTGGCCTTGATGAAAGGCGCCGGCCTGACACCGGTCGAGGCTCGGCATGCCCTGGTCGATCTCTCAGCTCCGCCCGGGGGAAGTGCGGGCGCGCGCGACCGGACCGGGCCTTCCCCCGTGGTGTGGGAACGGATCATCGCTGACTACCGTGACTCGCTCGACGTGCACACCCAGGTCGTCGATGAGGAAGGACAGGACAGCCCACTGGACCGTCCTGTTGGCCCGGCCCCGGCCGAGGACGAGAGGCAGCTGTCGCCGTCGGGCCCGCTGCAGGCGGAGGACGACGGCCCCGAACCCGGCGCCGCACGGCCGGACACGGGCCGGGAGGGCGAGCGCGCGTCCCGGCCCACGGATCGAACGCCGCCCGAGCCGCCCAGCAGGCCCAGGCCCGGCCGGAAGCCGGCCTCACAGAAGGTGGCCGACGAGCTGCGGGCCAGGTACGCGATGCAACCGGCCCTGTAATCGGAGAGCGGGCGGACGGCGCCGGGGGTGTCGTCATGCGTGCGGCACGGCAGGGGACGTAGGTGGGGAGCGGTATGCGGGACATCGGGGACGACGGGGGAGTGGAGCAGTTAGTGGGCGGTTCGTCGGCGGTCGGTCGCGCGGCCACGGGGCAGGGGACCTTCGACTCGGTGGGCGGTGAGCAGCCCGCAACGGATGCCTCTGCAGACGTTCCCGCCAGTGCCGCGCCCCGCATGCGCCCACCCAGGTTCGCCCCCGGCTCTCAGGTCCTCGTGCGAGATGAGCAGTGGTTGGTGAAGAAGGTCGCCGACACGACGTACGACGGCTGGATGGTCGAGGTCACCGGCGTCTCCTCCCTGGTGCGTGGCACGTACGCCGTCTTCTACGAGAAGCTGGACCACATCGAGCCGCTCGACCCGGACAAGACGCGTCTGGTGCCCGACTCCTCGCCCAACCACCGCAAGGCGCGCCTCTATCTGGAGGCCGTCATCCGCAAGACCGCCCTGCCGCAGACCGAGCACGGGCTCGCGCTGGCCGACAACTTCCTCATGGACCAGCAGACGCACCAGCTCCGCCCCGCTCAGCTGGCCCTGTCCATGGAGAATCCCCAGCCCCGCGTTCTCGTCGCGGACGTGGTGGGCCTTGGCAAGACCCTGGAGATCGGCATCCTCCTCGCCGAGCTGATCCGCCGGGGCCGCGGCGAGCGGATTCTCGTGGTCACCCCGGCACACGTCCTGGAGCAGTTCCAGCGCGAGTTGTGGACCCGCTTCTCCATTCCGCTCGTCCGTCTCGACTCCACCGGCATCCAGCGGATCCAGCAGGACATCCCGGCCGGGCGGAACCCGTTCGCCTACTTCAAGCGGGCGATCATCTCCGTGGACACCCTCAAGAGCGACGTCTACGCCCACCACCTGGAGAACACCGACTGGGACGCCGTCGTCATCGACGAGTCCCACAACCTGGTCAACCGGGGCACGAAGAACAACTCACTCGCCCGCCTCCTCGCCCGCCGCACCGACGCCCTCGTCCTGGCGTCCGCAACGCCGCACAACGGCGACGGCGAGTCCTTCGCCGAGCTGATCCGCATGCTTGACGAGGCCGCGATCGCGGACGCGTCGGCGTACGAGGTGAAGGACCTGGGGCACCTCTACATCCGGCGGACCAAGACAGACCCCGAGGTACGCGACTCCCTCAAGGGAGTCTGGGCGGACCGGGGTCCGTCCAAGCCCGTGATCGCCAAGGCGACCGACAAGGAGCAGGCCGTCCTGGAGGAGCTTGCCGCGCGCTGGATTCCGCGCGACCCGGCGGCCTCCTCCGTGTGCGTGGACTCGATGGTCGCCTACAACCTGCTGAAGGCGTTCCTCTCCTCCCATCGGGCGTTCCAGGACTCGATCGCAGCCCGGGACAAGACGCTTGGCAAGCCTTTGAAGGGCCGCAGGGGTCAAGACCCCGTCAAGCTGGAAGCGGGACGCCGGATCGAGCGGGAAGCGCTTCTCGACCTGGCCCGCCTCGCAGGCGACCTGGGTGACGACGACTCGTCCAAACTCGACGCACTGGTCGAGGCGCTGAAGGAGATCGGTGTCGGGCCCGAGTCGGACACCCGCGTCGTGATCTTCTCCGAGCGCGTCCCCACTCTGAAGTGGCTGGCCGAGAAGGTTCCGGCCCGGCTCGGCTTCCGCCAGGAGACGCGACTGGAGCCGAGCGAGAGGAAGTCGAAGCCGTGGAAGGCGTACGGCGGGGTGGTCGAGGTCATGCACGGCGACGCCACCGGTGAGGACGAGCAGAAGCGCATCGTCGAGAACTTCGGCCTGCGCAACGCACCAGTCCGGCTCCTGTTCACCGGC